>CAXNKI010000170.1:0-4538 GCA_964202645.1 Alphaproteobacteria bacterium
GAACATGGGTCCCAAGGCGATGGAGATGCTGAAGCTGATTCCTGAGGCCAAGCCGCAGCTCACCGAGCGCTGTTCGGGCCACGGCGGCAAATGGGGTCTGTTCAAGGAAAATTTCGACACCGCGATCAAGGTCGGCAAGACTGCCGGCAAGAACCTGATGAAGGGCGAGCCCGACATCGTGGTGTCAGAATGCCCGCTCGCCGGACCGCACTTGCGTCAGGTGATCGAGGCCAATGGGCAAGAACCGCCCGCCCGCATCGGCCATCCTATCGAAGTCATGGCCCAAGCATACGGATTGTAACACCATGCCCCGCAACGAGCGCACCATTACCGCCGCCGACCTCATGCCGATCCCGGACTATGAGCTGATCCGCGCCGACAAGAAGCAGGAAGCGATTGCCCGCAAAGCGCTGACCCGGATCAGCGTCGGGCCCAACGCCACGGTGCTGTTCGAAACCTGGGATTCGATGTGGCTTCAGATCCAGGAGATGCTCCGCATCGAAAAGGGCGGCGAAGCGCAGATAGCCGACGAACTGGCGGCCTATGACCCGATGGTGCCAAAAGGAGCTGAGCTGACCGCGACGATATTGTTCGAAGTGGCCGATCCGGTGCGTCGCGATGCGTTTCTTCGCACACTAGGCGGGGTAGAAGACCACGTTGCGCTGCAGATCGGCAGCCATATTGTCCGCGCTCGGCCCGAAGGCGATGTGTCGCGCACCCGCGAGAGCGACGGCAAAGCCAGCGCGGTGCATTTCTTCCATTTTGATTTCAGCCCGGAAGCTGTGGCCGCATGGATCAGTGGCGAAGGCAGCGCGATGGTGGTGATCGATCATCCGGCTTATGGCCATGCCGCGCTGATCGGCGCGGAGGCCAGGGCCTATCTCGCCCGAGAGTGCTTCTAAGCCGCCAGATCGGGCTGGCGCTGCTGCCGGCTCAGTCTTCCGCGGTCGCATCTTCATCTGCGCCGCCACCGGCAGGACCATTGCCTTTTGCGGCGCGCGCACGCGAGGCTTCCATCATCCGATCGATATCTTCTTTAGTTGCCTGGCGTGGCGGCGCCGGGCGGGCATGGCCCGGCGGATTGCCCTGCCCGGCCCGCATGGGCGGCACAGGGATGCCGGAGGGATCTCGCTTGATTACTGGCGGCGCCGCGGCCAGCGCAGCGCTGGCGCCGTTGACCCCGGAGGGGCCTGCCAGAGACCCTTGCGGCAGGGTGCGGTATTGCGGATCGAGGTTCCGGACGTCGCCCAGAACTTCTTGTCCGCTCCGAATATCTTCCGGCTCGTCGTAGTTGTTGCTTTGCTGCAATCGGGTGCCTGAGGCGAGTTGCAGACCACCCGCGGTGCGTGGTGCCGCTGCATCGGCAGGTTTTTGCGCCGAAGTGCCCCAGGTGCCGCCGCCGCGCGCGCTCTGGGCTTTCTGGGCTTCCAGCAGGGCGCTCTTGTTTTCGCCGCTGGCAAACATGGCGAGACTGGCCGTCGCCAGCAAGGTGACCACGGCAAAGTGGCGGAGCATGGTCGGAGTGACCGGTAAAGTGGGGGCGGCGCGGCGCATGGCCAGGTCTATAAACCATCCGGGTTAACCCAATCGCGCGCGGTATGGTTTGCAAATGGTTGACGCAGCGCTGGCGTGGCTGGCGCGGCTGGCGCGGGATCGTGCCCGCTGACCGGTCCGCAGTGTAAGCCGCGCCGACGATGCCCCGGCTATTCCCGCGCTTTCGACGGTTCGCGCCGCTTCAGGCAGCTTTCATTTCTGTCAAGTTTACCGACAGTTTACGGCTTTGTCCTAAGGGGGGCACATGGCCCTGCGACGGGCCGGATTTGGCTGAAGATGCTGCATGATCCGCTTGTTCAAGCATTACATTCCGCATGCCGTGCTTCTGCTCGGCCTGTTCGACATCGCCTTGCTGATCGGCGCGGCAGAACTGGCCTGGCGGCTTCGTGCGAGCCAGATCGATCTTGATCTCGGTCCGGTTGCCGACCGGATATGGCCCCATATCGGCTATGCTGCGGTGATCCTGACGGCGATGATCTCGGTTGGGGTATATGGCGCGGATTCGCTGCGCTCGATGCGGTTTGCCACCGGCCGCCTGCTAGTCGCGGTTTCGCTGGGCATCATTGCGCTATCATTTCTTGATTTCGTGCTGGCAGCCGCGAATTTCTGGCGTTCGACTCTGGCCTTCGCGATGGCCTTGGCGATAATCATGCTGGTGCTCAACCGATTGATTATTGGCGGCATTCTGGGCGCCAATGCCTTCCGCCGCCGCGTGCTGGTGCTCGGCGCGGGTCCGCGCGCACAGCGGCTGCGCGAACTGGGCGAAAAGGCCGAGGCCGGCTTTGCCATCGTTGGCTATATCGGCATGGCCGACAAAGCGCCGGTCATCGAGGAAGCGATCGCGCGCACCGCGATCCACAATCTCACGCGCTTCGTCGAAAACCTTGGCGTCAGCGAAGTGGTGCTGGCGCTTGAAGAACGGCGCAATTCGCTGCCGCTCAAGGATTTGCTGCGGATCAAGACCGCCGGGGTCCATGTAAACGATTTCTCCAGCTTCATCGAGCGCGAAACCGGGCGGGTCGATCTCGATACGGTCAATCCGAGCTGGCTGATCTTCTCCGACGGGTTTTCCTCGGGCCGCGCTGTTTCCAGCGTCGCCAAGCGCTTGTTCGACATTACTGCGAGCTTGTTGCTGCTGCTGTTGACCCTGCCGATTATCGTGCTGTTTGCCATCCTGGTGAAGCTCGACAGCAAAGGGCCTGCATTTTACCGGCAAAACCGCGTCGGCCTGTTCGGACAGAACTTCGATGTCATCAAGCTGCGCTCGATGCGCACGGATGCTGAAGTCGCTGGCGCGCAGTTTGCCCAGACCAACGATCCACGAGTCACCCGCATCGGGCGCTTCATCCGCAAGGTGCGGATCGACGAATTGCCGCAGACCTGGAGCGTCCTCAAAGGCGAGATGAGCTTCGTCGGCCCGCGCCCGGAGCGCCCTGAATTCGTCGCTGATCTCGAAGAGAAGCTGCCGTTCTATGCCGAGCGCCACATGGTCAAGCCCGGGATCACTGGCTGGGCGCAGATCAACTATCCTTATGGCGCCAACCTCGAAGATTCGCGCCACAAGCTCGAATACGATCTCTATTACGCCAAGAATTACACACCGTTCCTCGACCTGATCATCCTGTTGCAAACGCTGCGCGTGGTGCTCTGGCATGAGGGCGCGCGATGATCGGTGCAGACCTGCTTGCTGCGCCCTGGGCGATTGCTGCCGGTCTGACTCAGGCCGCTGCTGCAGTGGTGGCGGGGCTGGCTGCGGTCTGGCTGGCGCAGCGCCCCGCACGCGTCGGCGCGGCGGCGACCGCGGTCGTGGCGAGCCTGGCGCTCAGCGCGCTGTGGTGCCTGGCGATGGTCGCCTTGCCCTGGGGCGGGCCACGCTATGGACTGTTTGAGGCGGTATGCAATCTGGCCTGGCTCTTCGCGCTCTACCGGCTGTTCACTGGTGATGGCCGCCACACCAGCCTTGCGCCGATTAAGCCGGTGCTGGCGGCGCTGGGATTTGCGGAGCTGACGCACTTGTGCCTTGAATTGGCTGCCCCGGCGATGGCCCTGGGGCCACAGGGGAAGGCTATGGTTCTGCACGCAGTGGTGATGCTGCGGTTGCTGGTGACCATCGGCGCGCTGGTGATGGTGCACAATCTCTATGGCGGCGCTTCGGCGCAGGCGCGCACTTCGCTGCGCTGGCCGGCGATCGCATTGGCGGTGCTATGGGGCTACGATCTCAATCTTTATACCATCGCCTGGCTGGGCGGGAGCTGGCCAGCCGAGCTGGCAGCGCTGCGCGGGCTTCCGGTGATCGCGTTGGCCTTGCTGCTGACTTTCGGCGCAGCGCGCGGCAGCGAACAGCTGCGCTTCAGCCCATCGCGCAAGGTCGCTTTCCAGTCGGTCTCGCTGCTGGTGATCGGCGGCTACTTCGCGGCGATGTTTACCATTTCGGAATGGCTGGTGATTTCTGGCGGCAACTTCGCCCAGCTGATGCAGTTCAGTTTCCTGATTACTGCCAGCGTCGCTGCGGCGCTGCTGCTGCCTTCGCGGCGCTTGCGCGGCTGGATCCGCGTCATGCTGGTCAAGCACCTGTTCCTGCACCGCTACGACTACCGCGACGAGTGGCTGCGTTTTACCCGGACGATGGGTATGGCCGGGGGAGGAATGGCCGAAGTCCGCGCTTCGCCACTGGAAGAGCGCGCGATCCAGGCGCTGGCTGACATTGCCGATAGCCCCGCCGGACTGTTGCTGGCACCTGGCGATCACGGCGAAATGGTACTGGCGGCCCGGTGGAACTGGCCGGGTGCAGACGTGCCGGCACAGGCCTTGCCTGCCGGCGCGATTGCCTGGTTCGAAAAGAGCGGGCGCATTGTTGATATTGACGACGTGCGCGCCGGCAAGGCGGAGCCGGACGAGGCCGAAGTGCTGCCTGCGTGGCTGCGCGACGAGACGCGTGCCTGGGCGCTGATTCCGTTGATCCATTTTGATCGCCTGATTGGCGT
>CAXNKI010000171.1:0-4525 GCA_964202645.1 Alphaproteobacteria bacterium
AGCGCAATATCTAGGCTGCGCGCGGCGAGCATACCCGGCACGGCAAAACCCACCGGGCCACTGGCGATGCGGATCGGTGTTGAGCCAAGCTTGCCGGCGAGATCGAGGCTTGGCGCGCCGGCGGCAATCCGCAGGCCACCAGCGCCTGAACGCACGATCGCCCCGCCGGGCTGCGGACACAGCGTCACTGTGCGGCCCGATAGGGTCAGGTCAGCAAACGCCAGACTGTCAAATCGCAGCGGGGTGCATTTGCGTCCGATGGCAAGGCCTGTGCGCTGCGACCAGCCCCCTTCGAGCGGCACCTCCAGATTGCGTGCCGCGCCGCCGGGCAGGGGGCCTGATAGACGGACCGAGCCCGAAAAGCCCAACGCGCCGCTTTCAGCCTGCACCAGCGTCAGGCGCGGCAAGGCAAGCCGCGCGGCGCCTGCAGCGTAGTCCGCCATCACCAGACGCATGGCGATTCCGCCACCTGCACCCCGCTCCATGCGGCCGGCAATTTGCGGCAAGCCGCGTCCTCCAGTGGTGAAATTCGCGGTGAGGCGCGGGGCGCTCTTGCCATCTGCGCTGAAAGAGAGCCGCGACAAGGCAAGCAGGCTCTGGCCAGAGCCGCCGCGCAAGTTTCCTTGCGGCACAACCAGGCTCATGGTGCCATCGCCCGAGCGCAGCAGATAGTTGGCGCTCAGCCGGCTGCCAGGCAGCTCACGCGCCAACGCGCCCCGCAATTGTGCAGCAAGCGGCGCTGCCATGCTGCCAGCACCGCTGCGCTCCAGCGCGGCGAGGAGGTTTGCCAGGCCCGGCCCGGGACGCAGCTCGCGCGCCGCCAGATCGCCTTCGGTCTCGGCCCGCGCAAAATTCTGCTGCGCGCGCAATGCGCCCTTGGCAGTCAGTTCGCCGAGCACGACACCGCCTGATGACAACTGCCGCGCCTCAACGTCATATTGCGCAGTGAGCGCCTGCCCACGCCAGACAAAACGCGTCTCGCCACCCGCCCCGGCCAGAGTGGTAGTGCCCAGCCCGAATGGCCCGGCAGTGAGATTTGTCGTGCCTTCCGCGCCGTCCAACGCCTTGTTGATTGTGGCATTGACCGCCAATGTGCTCTGGCCAAGCCGCAAGCCGTCCAGCGGGCAGGCCAGTTCGCCAAGCCGCAGCGGACCAGCGAAGCGCGGCCGTTCTTTGGCGACGCTCAACTTGCCATAAAGGCTGGGCCCGGTAAGCGTGCAGCCCCGCGCCGTGCCTTGCGGCATCACGGCGGCGACAATCCCGGAATAGCCATCACGCAAGCGCCCTTCGCCTTCCAGCTTGATGCCAATATCGCCCATGTCGCTAGTGATCCGCCCTCGCCCGTCGCGGATCGCGACGTCAAGATCGGGCAAGCGGAAAGGCGCGGTGCTATCGGTGTAGATCAGCGGATCAAGGGTGCCAAAGCTGACCCGGCCATCTTTCAGACGACCATAGAGGCGAGGCTTCTCCAGCGTGATGCGTCCAATGCCGGGCACGCCCCAGCGGGCTTTGATAGCGACCGTCACGCGCTCGATGGTGAGGTCAGGCCGTGCCGGGTCGCCGATGATGACCTTGCGCAGGACCTGCGCATCAGCGCCGATCCGCTCGATTTCGTAGCTTGCCGGCAGGCCGAGCCTGGCGATCTGGCCGGCAATGATATTGTCAGCGATCCGCTCGCGGGTCAGCCAGGCGGTGGCAAGAACCGACGCCAGCAGCAGCGCCAGCCCGCTCAGCGCAAGCGGCCAGAACCGCCGCCTGGGTGGCGCGCTCACTTCTGCCGGATGATCGTCCGAAACCTCAGCCATGCGCCTCACTCTTGCGCTGGACCTCTTGCAAAGGCAATGCTGCCGCCAAGCTGAACGGGGGGAGAGCGGCCATGGCACTATCTAGATTCAGTATTGCCCTGCTGGCCGCACTTGCGCTGGTGTCCTGCGCGCCGGATCGCAGCGGCAATGTTGTTGCCGATCCCACTGCTGGTTCAGGCGAGGACTGGTATGGGCGTGGCGGCGGACCGGACGAGAGCGCCTACAGCCGGCTGACCGAAATCGACAGCAGCAACGTCTCGCGGCTCGGCCTCGCCTGGTCGCTCGACCTGCCAGGCGAGACGACGCTAGAGGCAACCCCCATCGCGGTGGGCGGGACGATCTTTTTCCCCGGCGCTCATTCGGCGGTCTATGCCGTCGACGGCGCCAGTGGAAAGCTGCTGTGGGCCTACGATCCGCAAATCTGGAAAGTGAACCCCTTCAAGCTGACGCTCAACTTTGCCGCCAGCCGCGGAATTGCCTATGCAAATGGCAAGGTCTTCGTTGCAGTGTTCGATGGCAGACTGGTGGCGCTGGATGCCAAAAGCGGCAAGGCCTTGTGGACAGCCCAGACCCTTTCGCCCACCTCGCGCCAGTGGATCACCGGCGCGCCGCAAGTGTTCAAGGACAAGGTCATCGTCGGTCAAGCGGGCGCGGACAATGGCGAGCGCGGCTATGTCACGGCCTATGACCAGTCCACCGGTAAACAAGCGTGGCGGTTCTATCCAGTGCCGGGCTCGCCTGAGGAAAACAAGGGCGATCCCTTGATGGAGCGCGCCGAGAAGACCTGGTGGGGCGAGTTCTGGAAAGGCAAGACCGGCGGCGGCCCGTGGGGCTCGATCGCATTCGATCCGGCACTCAACCTCGTCTATATCGGCAGCGCCAATCCCGGACAGGTTGATACCACCCGGGTGGGCAAGGAAAGCGGCGACCAGCTCTATTCCTCGTCGATCATCGCGCTCGATGCCGACAGCGGTCAGTACAAGTGGCACTATCAGGTCAACCCGCGCGATGCCTGGGATTACGGTGCGAACACGCAAATTACGCTGGCGGACCTGATGATCGCAGGAAAGCCGCGCAAGGTGCTGATGCAGGCTCCCAAAAATGGCTTCCTCTATGTCATCGACCGCCAGACCGGGCAGTTCATTTCCGCGGGCAAGATCGTGAAAGTGACCTGGGCCGAGCGCATCGATCCCGCCACTGGTCGCCCTGTAGAAGCGCCGAACATCCGCTTCGAGAAGGGCGATGTCGTCATCTGGCCGAACCCGACCGGCGGGCACAACTGGCATGCCCAGGCCTATAGCCCGCAGACTGGGCTGATCTACATTCCCGCGATGCACAACGGGGTGCGCTATTCGGCCAAGCCCGTCGCAGGCGGCGTCTTCATAAACAACATGTGGATCGGCTCGGAGAAGGCCGACGAGCGCGACGGCAAGGGCTCGCTCGTCGCCTGGGATCCGGTGCGGCAGGAAGAGGCCTGGCGAGTGATGCATGCCAACATCTGGAACGGCGGGGTGATGGCCAGCGCCGGCAATCTGGTGTTCCAGGGCAATGCTTACGGCAAGTTCACAGCCTATGACGCGAAGAACGGCAAAGCGCTGTGGAGCTTCGATGCCCAGCTCGGCATTATTGGCGCGCCGATGAGCTTTGCGGCGGGCGGCAGGCAATATGTCGCGGTGCTGACCGGCTGGGGCGGGGCGGCAGCGATTGGCAGCGATGTGATGAATGTCGGCTGGAAATACGGCGCCAACCCTCGCCGGTTGCTGGTCTTTGCGCTGGATGGCAAAGCCGCACTGCCGCCCGGCGCGCCTCGCAGCCTGACCATCGATCCGCAAGACGATCCGGCACTAGCCATTGATGCGGCCCGAGCCGAGGCGGGCAAGCCGGTGTTTCTTGCTTGCGCGCTGTGCCATGGGCGCGATGCGATTTCCGCCGGCTCGCCGGGGCCGGACTTGCGCGAATCAGCACTCGCACTCGATCAGGCTGCGTTCTTGGCTGTCGTGAAAGGCGGGGCGCTGCTCGAAAAGGGCATGCCGCGTTACGACTGGCTGACCGAACAGCAGGCGGTCGATATCTGGCACTATGTCCGCCAGCAGGCGCGCAAGGCCAAGGCTGCAAAAGGTGGCTGACGAGTCCGGCAATGATCCCTCCGGCCACCGCGCGCGGCTGCGGGCACGCCTGCTGGTGGGCGACATCGATGCGCTGGCCGATCACGAGCTCGTCGAATACCTGCTGATGACAGCGATCCCCCGCCGCGATGTGAAACCATTGGCGCGCAGCCTGACCCAGCGCTTCGGCGGGCTTGCGGGCGTACTCAATGCCGAGCCGCGCGCACTGGCAAAGCATCCCGGCATGGGCGAAACCAGCGCGGCGAACCTGCGCATTGTTGCCACCGCCGCCCGGCGCATGGCGCGCGAGGTAGCGCGTGAGGCGCCGGTGCTAGCCAGCTGGCAGGCGCTCCTCGATTACCTGACCATCGATATGGCGCATCTGACAGTGGAACGTGTGCGGGTGCTCTATCTCAACCACAAGAACATGCTGGTGCACGATTGGCACGCATCGGACGGCTCGATCGACGAAGCCGCGATCCATCCGCGCGAAGTGATCCGCAAGGCGCTCGACCTTGGCGCCACCGCGCTGATCCTGGTGCACAATCATCCATCAGGCACCCCCGAGCCAAGCCGTGCCGATATCCAGATCACCCAGCGGATTGCGGAGGCGGG
>CAXNKI010000172.1:0-4509 GCA_964202645.1 Alphaproteobacteria bacterium
TTTCATGCTGATGGCAGCGGCGGGCATGATCGCCTCGACCTATTCGCTGGTTGCCGTGCCGCTGGCGAAGGAGTTTGAGCTCAGCCGGGCCATGGTGATGACGACCATGACCGTGCTGTCGGCCACTTGCGCGGTGCTCTCGCCCTTGCTTGGAAATCTGATGGACCGGGTCTCGGTGCGCAAGCTGATGGTGTTTGGCGGGCTGTTCCTTGGCGCGGGCTATGCGGCCATTTCGCTGGCCACCTCGTTCACCCAGGTGCTGGTAGTTTTCGCGGTACTGGTCGCGCCGGCCAATGTGTTGCTGGGTCCGGTCGCCGCCACTGTGCTGCTTTCACGCTGGTTCGCCTTGCGGCGCGGCCGCGCCGTGGGCTTTGCGATCGCAGGGATCGCGGCGGGCGGCGTGGTGTTCCCGATCATTATCCAGGGGCTGCTCGATGCCCACCAGTGGCGTCAGGCCTTGCAACTGCTCGGGCTGGTGCTGGTGGCCTGGACTGTTCCGGCGGCCATGCTCGCGGTCGACAGGCCGGAGGATCGCGGTCTGCATCCGGACGGCGCAGCGGAACCGCCGGCACTGGCGCGCGAAGAGCTGGACAAGGCGGCAGTCACCGTGCGCGAGCTGTTGAGCGACCCGGCATTCTGGATGATCGCCCTGACTGTCGCCATTGTCACTTCGGGGATGAAAGGGATGATCACCAATCTTACCCCGCTCGCCATCGACAATGGTATCACTGCCACCAGGGCTGCCACCCTGATCTCGATCTTTGCCAGCTGCGGCTTCATCGCCAAGTTGGTCTTTGCAGCACTGTCCGACCGCGTCGGCCCGCGCATTCTGATGTTTTCTGCGCTCGGCGGATTTGCTGCCGGCATGGCCCTGCTTACCCTGGCCAGTGGCGGCTATGGCGCGATCGCACTGGGGGTCGCGGTAATCGGCCTGTTCGGCGGCATGATGGTGCCCATCGAGAGCTTCCTTGCCCCACGCGTGTTCGGCCAGCGCGCGGTGGGCCGTGCCATGGGGCTGCTCTCGGGCGTGATCCTTGTGGCGCTGCTCTGCACGCCACCGCTGTTCGGCCTGATCTTCGATCTGACCGGCAGCTACAAAGGCATTTTCTGGACCTTCAGCGGGCTGGCTCTGGTCGCGCTTCTGTGGGTCCCGTTCATACGCCTGACCCCGCGCGATCCCGACGGATCCGCATAGCCTTTGCCCGCCGAATAGATCCTACTGCGCGCGCGGCGCGCGGCGGCCCGAGAAGATCGACGGCGCACGCCGACGCGGCTTCGGAGCGGCGGCAGGTGCCGGCATATAGACCTGGCCGCTGCTGCCCTCCTGCGCCGCCTGGGCAGCGATTTCCTGCGCCTCTGCTTCTGTCCTGCCGACTGACGATGCCGGATAATACTGCAGCGCCCGCGCACCAACGATGACCTCGCCGCGCTTCGGCGAGCGGCCCGAGAAGATCGCCGGAGCTATCGTGTCAACTTGTGGCGGCACGATTTCGAGTTCGCAGTCCTTGCGAATCGGCCGGCCCGAAAACATCGAAGGGACGAATGCCTTGCACTGCACTGCAACGGGCCGGCCTTCAGCGATATCCTGATCGAGCTTTTCCCACTCGGTTGCCGCATAGCCGCGCTTGCGCCCGGTGAGGATCGAGGGAGGACCGAGATGGACCGGCGCGGGTGCGATGGCCTCCGGCGCGGCAAGCAACAGGGGAGCAAACAACAGCATGGCAGTCATCATCGAATCGACTCCGGAATTTCAGGTGCGCCGCCCGGACATGGCCGGAAGCGGCGATCAGGCGGATTGTTAGGCCAAGCTGGCAGGCAAGGCAATTGCAACCTCCCGGCCTGGCAGAATTCCGACAGCCCTGTTGTGAAAGTTCGTAAGCCGAGTTAGGCTGCGGCCAAACTGAACAAGCAAGGATGCCCGATATGGCCACACTCCTGCCCGCAGGCTTCGAGAGCCTTGAGCCATTTGCTGCCAGGTTCGCGATCGCCGGGACTGCGGCACGCGCCCAGCTGCGGTCCGACACCAGCGCCGCGGAACGTCAGGAGTTTTACGACGCGGCGAGTGGACGAATCGCCGCGGCGCTCGAATTGCTCGACGCCAAGCCGCTGAGTGAATTGGACGCGGCCGAAGAGCGCCTGATGAACCTGTGCCTCGCCTTTGCCCACATTGCCCTGGCGGTCGAAATCCAGGGGCCGGACGAGACGCGCCACGCCGGACTGCGCGCACACATGAAGATCGTGCGCTCCACCGCTGACCGAGTTGTTTGAGGATGGCCGGGGAAAAGACGCTGGAACAGCGCCTCGACGAAGCAGAATCACGCCAGGCAATTGCCGAACTGATCCATGCCTATGCGCGTTTCATTCGGCGGGACGAACCTGACCAGGTACACACGCTGTTCACGGCCGACGGCACTTTCGAGCTGCGCGAAGGGCATCCCGACAAGGCCGAATTTGACGTCAAATACCGGCTCGAAGGGCGCGAATCGGTCCGGGCGCAAATGTCGCACAACAAGGGCAACGCGCATCCGGTGCCCCTGATCCACAACCTCATCGTCGAAATCGACGGCGATGGCGCGGCGGCCACCTGCGTGATGGAAGGCAAGATTTACGGCACATCGCACGGCATTTTCGGCGAGTACCATGACCGCTTTCGCCGCGAGCATGGAAAGTGGCTGTTCGCCGCGCGAATCTTCACGTTGTTTCGCGGCGCCGCGCCAGCTTAGCCCCGCTCCTCGACCTTCACGCCGCCCATCATGAAGCTCTCGGCCGGACCCTTCAGGATGCTGATCGGGAAGACCGGCTCGACGGCGCTGACGGCATCGAGCATGGCGACATGTTCAGGCGCGAAAGTCACGTCCAGCGCGCCAAGATTGTCCTGAAGCTGCGCCATGGTGCGAACGCCGATCACCGGTGAGCAGACCGCAGGGCTCAGCAAGGTCCAGGCAAGCGCGACTTGCGCTGAAGTGCAGCCGAGTTCCTTTGCCACAGCCGCGACCACATCAGCGACATCGAGCGCGTGTTCGGTCAGGCGCCCCGAGAGCACATTCTGCCCCTTGCGGCTGCCATAGTCCATTTCCGCCGTCAGGTCGGCGCGGCTGTATTTGCCCGAGAGCACCCCGCCGCCCAGCGGTGACCAGGGGCACACCCCCATGCCCATCTCGCGCGCCATCGGGATCATCTCGCGCTCCACCGTGCGCTCGGTCAGCGAATAGGAGATCTGCAAAGCGGCAAACTGGCTCCAGCCGCGCAGCTCGGCGATCGCCTGCATCCGGCTCGCCTGCCAGGCGGGGGTATCGGAAAGACCGACGTAGAGCACCTTGCCTGCACGCACGAGGTCATCGAAGGCGCGCAGGATCTCGTCGACCGGCGTGCGGAAATCCCACATGTGCAGATAATAGAGGTCGATATAATCGGTCTTCAGCCGGCGCAGACTGTCTTCTACTGAATGGACCATGTTCTTGCGGTGATTACCCGCCGCGTTGGGATCGCCGGGGCGGGTGGTGAGCGAATACTTGGTCGAGATGACGAGGCTGTTGCGGCGGCCTGCGATCATCGGCGCAAGCCACTCCTCGCTCTGGCCCATCTGGCCATAGAAATTGGCCGTATCGATGAAATTGCCGCCCTTTTCGATGTAGAGGTCGGTCATCGCCCGCGCCTCTTCGGGCGTCGACCCCCAGGTCCCCGCCTCGACCCCGAAAGTCATTGCCCCCAGCGTCAGCGGTGAGACGCGCAGGCCCGAGCGGCCGAGCAAACGGTAGTGATCAAGTGCAGTCGCCATTATCGCTCTCCCGATGATCGCATGTGCGATTCGCCGACACGCTACACAATCCGTTGAACTGGCCGCAATCGCGGTTCACACTCGCCTTCGATAACGCACGTGCGATGCGAGAGGAGAGAGCCATGGCAGGAGACGCAGCAGTCGAGCGCGAAGCGCAGGCCTGGATGAGCGATCCCTATGAGCACTTCGGCCACCACAACACGAAGATCCATTCGCTGCCGCGTGAGGAAGTCGAAGCAGTCCAGCTGGTCGCGATGCAGCTGCGCTTCGCCGAGCGGATGGAACAGGTGCAGATGCTGAAGAAGCTGGCTGACGGGCAGGGCATCTCGCGCATCGATACGTTCAACGATCTCGCCCCGCTCTTGATGCCGCACGATGTCTACAAGAGCTATCCGGTCTCGCTGCTTGCGAAACAGCAGTTCAGCAAGCTCAATCAGTGGCTGGGCAAGCTGACCCGCCATGATGTGAGCGGAGTCGACGTGTCGGACTGCGATTCGATCGATTCATGGCTGACCAGGATCCGCGACAAAACCGCTCTCGATGTCGGCGCTTCCTCCGGCTCCAGCGGCACCATGTCGTTCTATCCCAAATCGAAGCGCGATTATTTCCTCTCGATGTGGGGCCTGCGCGTCCAACTCGCCCAGAAATTCGGCGAGGACCCGAAGCCCGGCGACATCAACGACAAGATCCACGCGATCATCCCGCTCTACCGCGACGGCCACGCCTCGATG
>CAXNKI010000173.1:0-4501 GCA_964202645.1 Alphaproteobacteria bacterium
GCCGCCGCCATGGCTCGCCATATGCCGCGCAGCGAGCTGCGTGCCCAGCATCGTGCCTTTGACGTTGACCGCCATGATCCGCTCGAAAGCGCCGAAATCGGCCTCCAGAAGCGGCCCGAAGGTGCTGTCGGTGAGCCCGGCATTGTTGACCATCGCATGGAGCCCACCGAACTCGCTCACCGCAAAATCGACCAGCGCCGCCATGTCGGCTGGCTCGGAAACATCACAGCGCCGGAAGCGCGCCGCCGGCCCCAGCTGCGCTGCCAGTGCCTCGCCTTCAGCATCGCGCAAGTCCGCAATCACCACCTTGCCGCCTTCGGCAATGAACAGCTCGGCGATTGCCGCGCCCAGCCCGCGCGCCGCGCCGGTAATCACTGCAACCTTGCCTGCCATTTCATTCGCCATTGCGCTCTCCCAAGACCGGCCCAATTCCGGCAAGCTCTAGGTTGCGCGAAGCCCCCAAGCAATGCCATGCTGGCATCTGGGAGAATGCCATGAAGAAACGAATGTTGGGCCAGGGGCTGGAAGTCTCGTGCCTTGGTCTTGGCTGCATGAGCCTGAGCGGTGCCTATGGCGATGCCTTGAGCGAAGGCGACGCAGGCGAGTTGCTGCGCGCCGCCTATGACATGGGTGTGACCTTTTTCGATACCGCCGAGATCTACGGCCCATTTGTGAACGAGCGCCAGCTTGGCGCGGGGCTGGCGGGGATCAGGGACAAAGTCGTCATCGCCACCAAGTTCGGCTTTCGGCTGAACCCGGATGGAACCGTCGGCAAGGGCTTCGACAGCCGGCCGGAACATATCCGCGAAGTGGCCGATGCCGCGCTGATGCGGCTCAAGACCGACTTTATCGACCTGTTCTACCAGCACCGGCCCGATCCCGATGTGCCGGTCGAAGATGTTGCCGGCGCGGTCGGCGATCTGATCCGCGAGGGCAAGGTGCGCCATTTTGGTCTTTCGGAATCGGCCCCGGACCTGATCCGCCGCGCCCATGCAGTAACGCCTGTTACTGCGCTGCAGAGCGAATACTCGCTGTGGTCACGCGATGTCGAAGCCGAAATACTGCCGACGCTGGCCGAGCTTGGCATCGGCTTCGTGCCGTTCAGCCCGCTGGGGCGGGGGTTCCTGACGGGCAGCGTGACGCCGGGCTCACTGCCCGAAGGCGACTGGCGCGCCAATATGGCCCGCTTCAAGAGCGATGCCCACGCGGCCAACATGGCGCTGGTCGATGCGCTGGGGCGCGTTGCGCAAGATAAGGGTTGTTCACTGGCCCAGCTTGCACTCGCCTGGGTGCTGCATCGCGGCGCCGATTTCGTGCCGATCCCCGGCACCCGCAAGCGCGAGCGGCTGGCGGAAAATGCTGCTGCAACCGATATCATCCTCAGCGCTGGGGACATGGCGGCGATCGAGTCCGCATTTCCGGCCGAAGCGGTGGTCGGGGGACGGTATTGGTAGTGGTCACGCCGGAAGAAATACTGGCCGAAGCGGAGAGCCGCGCCCGACGCATCGAGACGCCTTGCGGTGAAGGCACGATGGTATGGCGTGTCTGGGGCGAGGGATCGCCAGTGGTGCTGGGCCACGGCGGGCAAGGGGCCTGGTCTCACTGGATCCGCAACATCGATGCACTGGCAGCGTGCCACACCGTGATTGTGCCTGATCTTCCCGGCCACGGCGACAGCGCCATGCCCAATGCCGAGCGCCACACGGCAATTTCCTCGGTCTTGGCCGATGCCATGCCCATGCTGCTGGACGGGGGGCAGCAAGCTGATTTCGTCGGCTTTTCCTTCGGTGGTGCGGTGTTTACCCACTTCGCCGTGCGCCATCCCGAATGGGTCCGCCGTGTGGTGCTGGTCGGCACCGGCGGGCTCGACACACCGCATGGGCACATCAATCTCAGCAAGATTTCCGGCCTCAGGGGAGAGGCGCGCGAGGCGATGATGCGCTCCAACCTGCTGGGTCTGATGTTGCAACATCCCGAGACGGTAGACGCGCTCGCGCTGCACATGCTGATTGCCAACGGCCGCGCGTCGCGCATGTTTGTACCGCATCTGGTCATTCCCGACCGAGTGGTGCGGGTGCTGGGCGAACTCAAGGTGCCAGTGGACGCGATCTGGGGCGAGTTCGACCGGCCGCATCCTGATCCACACGTGCAGGAGGCGGTGCTGCGCCGCTTCCAGCCCGAGCTCGATTTCCGCGTGATTGCCGGCGCGGGGCACTGGGCTATGTATGAGCGGGCCGAGGCCTTCAATGCGGAGCTGCTCGATATGCTGGCCGCGCCTCCGCGCGCGATGGAGTGATGCCGATGGTGACTTTCAGCAATGCCCGGGTGTTTGACGGAACCACGATGCTGCCCGGGCTGCGCACCGTGACGCTGGACGGCAATCGCATTGCCTCGATCAGCGAAGCACCGGGCGGGGCAGAGGCAATCGACCTTGCCGGCAAGACCCTGATGCCCGGCCTGATCACCTGCCACTTCCATCCCGATTTTTACAAGTTCACGCTGGCGATGGGCATGGCGGGCGAGCCGCTGGGCAAGGAGCTGCCGCCGGGCGTGCTGATGGCGATTGCGGTGAGGAATTGCGGCGTGCTGCTTGAAAGCGGCTTCACTGGCTATATCGGGGCGAGCGCAGGACATGATATCGACGCCAGCCTGAAGATCGCCATCGAACAAGGGATCATGGCCGGCCCGCGCATCCGCGCCTGTTCGCTGCACATCGGCACCACTGGCGATGTCAACGACAGTCGCAACTGGTGGCGCGAGTTCAGGTCCTGCGGAACCGACGCCTTCGCCGACGGTCCGGATGCAATGCGCAAGCTGGTGCGCGAACAGATCCGGCGCGGCGCCGAGACAATCAAGATCTTCACCAGCTCGGGCCACGGCGGGCTGCCGTGGGCCACGGAGATGACCATGGAGCCGGACGAGATCGCCGCGGTAGCGGCTGCAGCACATGGGCGCGGCGCAAAAGTGCGCGCCCATGCCGCGACCCGCGAGGCGATCCGCACCTGCATCGAGCTGGGGGTCGACATTATCGATCACGGCGATGCCCTGGACGAAGAGCTGCTGGCGATGATGGCCCAGCGCGGCACATTCTGGACGCCGAGCATGGTCTATCCCGACTGCATGATCCGCCTTGGCTGGGCCGAGCCGGGGCTCGCAGAGCTTCAGGCCAATCTGCGCCGCCTGCTGCCGCTCGCACAGAAGCTCGGGGTGAAAGTGCTGACTGGCGATGACTACAGCGGCGTGTTCCGCGATGTGATCGAAGACGATCCGCTCGACCATAAAGTGGGCGACTATGGACGCGAATTTGCTTTCTATGGTGCGATGGACGGGCTTTCGGCCGAGCAGGTGCTCAGCTGGGGCACGAAGAACGCCGGCGAGGCGCTGGCGGGTAGGCCCGGCGAGCTCGGCGTTGTTGCGCCGGGCGCTTTGGCCGACCTGATCGTGATCGATGGGGATCCTGTGCAGGACCTGGCGCTGCTGTCCCGCCCCGCCGAGGCACTCAAAGCGGTGATCCGTGATGGCGCTTTCGTGATCAACCGTATCTGACCTGGAGGAATTGACTGTGTTCGCACCGCTGACCAATGGCAACTACATGCAACTGTGCTGGGTCGTGCCCGATCTCGAGGCAGCGATTTCCCACTGGGTGCGCTCCGCGCGTGCCGGGCCGTTCTTCGTTTTCGAGGACGTGCATTTCACTGACAGCCACTATCGCGGCAACCCGGCGGATATCGCCCCGCACCGCGCGGCGATCGGCCAGTATGGCGACATGCAGATCGAGCTGATCTCGCCTATAGGCGATGGCCCCGGCATCTGGAGCGATGTCGTGCCCGCGGGGAAGAGCGGCTTCCATCACACCGCGCTCTATTGCAACGACTATGACGCAGAAAAGGCCGCCTATGCTGCGGCGGGCTGCGAACTTGCTTTCGAAGGCCTGATGATGGGCGCGAAGACCTGCTATATCGACACGCTGAGCACGCTGGGATTCATGACCGAGCTGATCACTGCCAACCCGATAGCCGAACAGGTCTTTGGCGCCTTTCGCGCGGCGGCTGAGGGCTGGGATGGCTCCGACCCGATCCGGACTTTGGGCTGATGTTGCCGCCCGGTTTTGCCGCGCTTGAGGCCTACGTTGCCACCTGGGTGCTGCCCGATGCTGCGGCACGCATGGCCAGGCGGCAGGCGAGCACCATCGCCGAGCTGACTGCGTTCTATCAGGGGATGCTAACGATGGGCGAGGCAGCGCTGGCCTGGCTGCGCGATTACGACCTCGGCGCACTGCCGCCAGAGGGAGAGCGCCTGCTCAAGTTGATGCTGGCGCTCGCCGAAGTCGCGCCAGCGGTCGAATGGTATGACGACCCGCGCGTGTTCGACGGCTTCCCGGTTGAGCGCATCCGCTATCTGCGGCAGATTTCCGATTGCGCGGCACAGGTGTGAGGCGATGAACGAAATGGCAGTTCCTCCCGTCCCCGGCATCGGCCTGACGGCCAAATATCCCGATGTC
>CAXNKI010000174.1:0-4493 GCA_964202645.1 Alphaproteobacteria bacterium
CCCGAAGCGCTTGGTGCCGACATATTTCTTGCCGAGGAACTTCTCGTACTGTTCGCCCCGGATCACGGCGGCGAGGATGGCCTTCTTGCCTTCGGGTGTGAAGTCGATTGATTTGTCGCCGCCTTCGATCCGATCCTGCAGGAAGCGCCGTTCTTCTTCATCGGCGATGTGCATGTATTCCACGCCGACCCTGCCGCAATAGTTTGCACGCAGGATTGCCACGATCTCGCGCACGGTGGTCCAGCTCAGGCCCAGCGCGCCGCCGACAAAGACCTTGCGGTCGAGCGCCTCGCCGGCGAAGCCGTGGTATTCAGGGGTCAGATCAGCCGGCAGTTCACGTTGGGTCAGGCCCAGCGGATCGAGATCGGCGGCGAGATGCCCGCGCACCCGGTAGGTGCGGATCAGCATCATCGCGCGGATCGAATCGGCGCCGGCCAGTTCGACCCTTTCCGGGCTGATCTGAACGCCAGAATGGGGCGCGCCTTGCTTGCCCGAGGCTTCCTGTATTGCCGCTTTCCAGGCCAGCGGATCGAGCGCCTGGGTGAGGTCGTCCTCGAACTGGCCGCCGGCCAACGGCCAGCCGGCACGCTGCCAGCTTGGGCCCTGCTGCTGCCCGGAATCGTCAGTGTCAGCTGTGAAATCGAGGTTTTCGTTGCCCATGGGATTCAGCCTTATCCGCGCTGGCGAGGGTGCCGGCGTCAGTCCAATTGCAATCCAGGGCTTGCTCGGTTCCCGGGGAGGAAGACCACTACCCTTGTTATGGTTAACCGCCCGAAAGCGGCGCTATCAGGCAATTTCCTTAAGCAGCCCCGCCAGTGTGGTGCCGAGTTCACTGGGCGAGGGCGACACGCGGATGCCCGCTGCCTCCATCGCCGCAATCTTGTCTTCTGCGCCGCCCTGGCCGCCCGAAACAATCGCGCCTGCATGGCCCATGCGGCGGCCCGGAGGGGCGGTGAGGCCGGCGATGAAGCCAACCATCGGTTTCTTGCGGCCGCGCTTTGCCTCGTCGGCAATGAACTGCGCAGCTTCTTCTTCGGCGCTGCCGCCAATTTCGCCGATCATGATGATCGAACGGGTAGCGTCGT
Organism: Alphaproteobacteria bacterium; assembly: GCA_964202645.1. Taxonomy (GTDB): domain Bacteria; phylum Pseudomonadota; class Alphaproteobacteria; order Sphingomonadales; family Sphingomonadaceae; genus Novosphingobium. The sequence goes on from CAXNKI010000174.1 coordinate 1,086, forward strand.
CGGCGAGGAAAAGTTCCAGCATGTCGATAAAATTGGTTCCGTTGACCGGATCGCCGCCGATGCCGACTGCGGTGGTCTGGCCGAGGCCGACCGCAGTGGTCTGGTGCACGGCTTCATAGGTCAATGTGCCTGAGCGGCTGACCACGCCGACCGAGCCCTTCGAGAAGATCGAGCCCGGCATAATGCCGATCTTGCATTCATTGGGGGTCAACACGCCGGGGCAGTTCGGGCCGATCAGCCGCGACTTCGAGCCGCTGAGCGCGCGCTTGACGCGCACCATGTCAAGCACGGGTACGCCTTCGGTGATTGCGACGATCAGCTCGATTTCGGCATCGATCGCCTCAAGGATGGCATCGGCGCAGCCGGCAGGCGGCACATAGATGCAACTTGCGGTGGCGCCGGTGACGGCCTTGGCTTCGGCGACCGTGTCAAACTGCGGTAGGTCGAGGAACGTGGTGCCGCCTTTACCGGGGGTGACGCCAGCAACCATCTGCGTGCCATAGGCCAGCGCCGCTTCGGTGTGAAAGCTGCCGGTCTTGCCGGTCATGCCTTGCGTGATGACCTTGGTGTTCTTGTCGACGAGAATGGACATTCAAATGCTCCTGGGGATGGGAGTTGTGTTCGTTGGCTCAGCCAAGGCTGCTGTCGATCGCCTTGCAGGCGACGAGCAATTCCTTGACCGCATCGACGCTCACCTGGAGCCCGGCCTTTGCCTTATCGTCGAGGCTGATCTCGATAACCTGTTCCACGCCGCCAGCGCCGATCACCACCGGCACGCCGACATAGAGATTGTCGATGCCATACTGGCCGGTGAGGTGCGCGGCGCAAGGGAGCACGCGCTTCTGGTCGCCGAGATAGCTCTCCGCCATGGCGATGGCCGATGCGGCCGGCGCATAGAAAGCCGAGCCGGTGCCGAGCAGTGCGACGATCTCGCCGCCACCGTTGGCTGTGCGCTTCACGATGGCGTCGATACGCTCCTGAGTTGAGCGGCCCATCTTGATCAGATCAGGCACCGGGATGCCTTTGACGGTCGAGTATGCGGCCACCGGCACCATGGTGTCACCGTGGCCACCGAGCACGAAGGAGGTGACATCGCGCACCGAGACGCCGAATTCCTGCGCCAGGAACGTGCTGAAGCGCGCCGAATCGAGCACGCCAGCCATGCCGACCACCTTGTTGTGCGGCAGGCCGGAGAATTCGCGCAGCGCCCAGACCATGGCGTCGAGCGGGTTGGTTATGCAGATCACGAAAGCGTTCGGCGCATTGGCCTTGATGCCTTCGCCGACCGCCTTCATCACTTTCAGGTTGATGCCGAGCAGGTCGTCACGGCTCATGCCGGGCTTGCGCGGCACGCCGGCAGTGACGATGATCACGTCGGCCCCGGCGATATCCTTGTAATCGTTCGTTCCCGTCAGCTTGACGTCGAAGCCTTCGACCGGCCCACACTGCGACAGGTCAAGCGCCTTGCCCTGCGGCACGCCTTCCATGATGTCGAACAGGACGACATCGCCCAGTTCTTTCTGCGCGGCGAGGTGGGCGAGAGTGCCGCCGATATTGCCGGCGCCGATGAGCGCGATCTTCTTGCGAGCCATTGAAGCGGGAATCCTTCGTTGGGGCGGGGAAGGTGAGCGATCTGCGGCCAGCGTGACCCCGCGTCAAGCCTGGCCGCTCACGGGATGCGCGATGCCCTAGGCGGCTGGAACGCCTATTGCAACCGCGAAAAGCAGCCAATCCGGAAGTTTAATTGCTAATGGTTCGCAGTATTAAAAACTGGCGGCGCGCTTGATGGGCGGATGCTCCTCGCGCTCCTTGGCCAGCAGCATCGCTGCCAGATAGTCGGGCACGGCGCGGCTGAAATAATAGCCCTGGCCCATGGTGCATCCGGCCTCGCGCACCGCTTCCACCTGCTCGATGGTCTCCAGCCCTTCGGCGACGATTTCCATGTCGAGCGTCGCGGCCATTCCTGAGACCGCGCGGATGATCGCATCGCTTTTCTTGCCGGCGTGAATGCCCGAAACGAAGCTGCGATCGACCTTGATCTTGGAGAAGGGATACTTGTTGAGATAGCCGAGCGAGGAATAGCCGGTGCCGAAATCATCGAGCGCAAAACGCACCCCGGCATTACTCAGCTCGCTGATGAAATGCTCGGTGTTCTGGCTGTCATCGAGCAGGACGGTTTCGGTGATCTCCAGCTCGAGCCGGCGCGGATCGAGCCGGGCTTCGCGCAGAGCGTTGAGAATGCCCAGCGCAGCGCCCGGGGCCTTGATCTGCACGGGCGAGAGATTGACGGCAATGGTGATCTCTTCAGGCCAGGCAGCGGCGGCCTTGGCGGCCTGCACGGTGATCCAGTTGCCCAGTGTGATGATCGCGCCGGTTTCCTCGGCGACAGGGATGAACTCGTCGGGGCGCAGTTCGCCCTTTTCGGGGTGGAACCAGCGGACCAGCGCCTCGAACGCCCGGATGCGGCCCGTCTTCAGATCGATGATCGGCTGGAAGAAGATCGACAGTTCGTCGCGCTGCAGCGCCAGGCGCAGCTCGCTCTCGATCTCGCGGCGGCGCACAAGGTCGCGGGTCATCGCCGGATCGAAGAAGTTGACCTGCTTTCGTCCGTTGACCTTGGAATGATAGAGCGCGAGGTCTGCGCCCTGCATCAGCGTGTCGATATCCTCGCCGTCATCAGGCAGCACGGCGATGCCCATCGAGCTGGCGATCTCGAGCCGGTGTCCGTCGATCCGCATCGGCCGGGTGATCTCATCCATCATCTTCTGGGCAAGCGATTCAACTGCAGCTTGGCCGCTTACCTCGCAGGCAACGATGAATTCGTCGCCGCCGAAGCGGGCAACTGTGGCGCCCTCGGGGGCGGCGGCCTTGAGCCGCGCGGCAACTTCGGCAAGCAGCTTGTCGCCCAGCTGGTGGCCGAGCGAGTCGTTGACTTCCTTGAACTTGTCGAGGTCCATCCAGAACATCGCCAGCTTCTTGCCCGGCTCAAGCCCGGAAAGCGTTTCGACGAGGTGGTGGTTGAGACCGGCGCGGTTGAGCAGCCCGGTGACCACGCAGCTGCGCGCCAGGATCTGCATACGCTCGGCCAGCCGGGCGCTGGTTTCTGCGGCCGCGATAGAATTGCGCAAGGTGCGAAACACGTTCAGCGCGATCGATGTCATTGCCGGCAGCAGGGCAAGGATTGAAACCGACAGGGCGATCAGCGCCAGATTGTCCTCATGGGCCAGCACATAGCAGATCGGGCCGAGTGCCAGCACCAGCTGGCCGATGGCGATCGACGGCCGCCCGGCATTGCGCGCGGCAATGGCAACCGCATAGCCCACCGCATTGCAGACCATCAGCAATTGCACCGGCGCGGCAACATCAAGATGCACTGTCATCGCGCCGGTCAGGCCGATAAACAGCGCG
>CAXNKI010000175.1:0-4488 GCA_964202645.1 Alphaproteobacteria bacterium
GGGGGATGTTGGGCTGGACCAGAGAATAGGGAATGGTGCCTTGCCGCGCTGGTGGCAGGGCCAGCGGCAAGGTCATCACCAGCGCGGCAATGGCCAGCCCGACAATCGCGGCGATCCGCGCGCGCCCCGGCACGAGAACGGCATGAAGCGCCCCCGCCAGCAGAACCGTCAGCCCCGAGAGGCCATAAGTCCCCAGCCACGGCGCGAGCCGTGCCAGCCCCGGATTGTCGAACGGCCCCAGCAGCACCATGCCCAGCGGATTCCACACGAAGCCGGTGAACACCCAGCTGCGCAGCCATTCGCTGACAATCCATGTCGCGGCAAAGGCGATGAACAGCGGTAACGGGCCAACCCGCCCGATCCGCCACGCCGCGACTACCCCCAGCGCCGGAAACACCGCCAGATAGACCGCCAGCCCAACCACCGCGAAGCCGCCCAGCCAGGCAGGCATGTTTGCCTGATAGGTGAAGGCAGTGGCAATCCAGGTGTTGCCAATGCTGAAATGGCCGAGGCCGAACAACCAGCCCAGCAGTGCGGCCTGTTTCCCGCTCTGCGTGCGGGCCATCAGAGCAACCAGCCCTGCAAGTGCAAGCAAGGTCAATGGCCAGAGACTGAGCGGCGCGAACCCGCAGGCTGCGAGCCCGCCGAGCGCCAATGCGCTCCAGTTCGGGTGCGCAAAAATGCGCGTCATGATTCGGTCTGGAGAGGCAGGCATGCGACGCCGCTTGTGGCGTGTCAGCCTGCCCCGATCAACCTTCCATCACGGCCTTCGCGGAATTCCTGATCCAGTCGCCGCTGTCGCTTGCCTGCTCGTAAATATCCAGATGCACGATCTTGTTATCGACATTGAACCGGTAAACCGCGATGACATTCTTGCGGATGAAGTCCGAGCCCCGCGTGTGGCGCTCCTCGATCTCCTGGAACAGCGTGTTGCCGATCTCGGTGACATGGAATTCGGTGAATTCAAAATGCGTGCCGCCCGCCGCCCAGCCGGCTAGAAACTCGCAATATGTCTCAAAATTGAGCTCTTCGAGATAGGCACCCACGCGCTTGAATGTCGCCACGTCGAGATAGGCGTTCATCGGTTCCCAGTCCGCCGGCGACTTGACCCCGGCGGCGAGGATTTGCGCCTGGCATGCGTTGAAATCGAGCACCACCTGCCGCAGCGGCCCGGGTTCAGCCCGCGTCGCAGTAGCGGTCACATAATTGGTCATTGTTTTCCTTTCCCCTCGACCCAACTGTCGAGCACTGAATGATACCAGGCGAGCCGCACTTCCTGGCGGGTGAGCGCCATTTCCTTGAGCCCCGCATTGCGCAGCCCCGCTTGCTGGCGCTGCATCTGGTCATAATCCTGTTCCAGCGCGAGGAAATAGGGCTGGTGCTCGCCCTCGCCGACTTCCTCGAGCGGTGCGCGTACGGCGGCGCGCTGGTCTTCGGGAAACCACATCAGCCCCATCACCTGCCAGTAACACCGCCCCGGATCGCCGCTTTCATGCGGGGTGCTGATGATCACTGTCGCCTCGCCGGCGCGGATGGTCATGAACAGGTTGGGGAAGACCAGATGGAAGTGATTGTCGCTCATCTGGACGTCGGTGAGCCCTGAAGTGTCGAGCCCCTTGGCGGCAAGCGTGTCGCGGGTCGCCTGCTGAAGCAGCAGCCGGCCGGAGATGCCGTCAGGGAACGACAGCACGCCATCGTCGCCGCGATTCGCATTCAGCAGCTCATCGAAGCGCGGCAGCACCTCAGTCACAGAAGGGAACGTCGCGGGCAGGATGCGGATCGATTCGGCCTGCTGTTCCGGGCCAAAATGCTCCATATTGGCCGCGCCGAACGGTGCAGTGGCGACCGAATGATCGCCGAAGAAGACATAACGCTCCTTCGATTCGTCCATTGCCTGGATCAGTTCAGGGTGGACCGCCTGAACATGATAGCCTTCCTGAAAGGCATCCATCACCACTTTCCAATTGCATTCCAGAACCTCGCGCCGGTTCAGCCCGACCGGGGTCATTTCCTCCAGCCGGTAGGGTGCCAGCAGACCCGCCACTTCCCCGAGGAACTCAGCCAGAGGGGCGGCCTTGGAGTCGGGATTGAGGAAAATGAAGCCGGCGAAACAATCGACGGGCACTTCGATCAACCCCAACTCCTCCTTGGCGCCGACAAATTCCTCGGTGGTTCCTTCGAAATCCGGCTTCGCGGCGGCCAGCAACGCGCCATCGAGCCCGTAAGTCCAGTTGTGATAGGGACACGTGAACCGTGCCGCAGTCCCGCGCCCTTCGCAAAAGGCATTGCCGCGGTGCCGGCAGGCATTGACGAAGCCGCGCACCTTGCCGTCACGCCCGCGCACCAGCACCCACGACTGATCGAACAGCTTGTATTCCATCCAGTCACCGGTGCCGGGTATGTCATCCGCACGGCCCGCAACCTGCCAGCAGCGCATCCACAGCCGCTCGCGCTCGCGCTGCGCGAAATCGCGACACCAGTAACGGTCAGTCGAAACCCGCATGCGGAAAGGCGCGAAATCTATCTCGCGAATCAGCGCGCCTCCATCGACCAGCACACCAGGTCTAGCTTCGCCCATAATCTGGCTCCTCTCCATTGCCGACCTGGCGCGATTGACAAGGCCAGTGGGGCGGCTTCACTCTTGCTGTCATGAAAGTTGCAGTTTTCCATGGCGCAGGCAAGTCAATCACTATCGAGGCGGTCGCCGACGATCCGCTGGGGCCACATGACCTGCGCATCGAAGTCGGCCGCTGCGGGATTTGCGGCAGCGACGTCTCGATGACCTCAGGCTCGCCGTTCGACTATGCGACCGGCATGCGGCTGGGGCATGAGACTGCCGGAACGGTTATAGAAGTGGGCAAGGCAGTGACCCGCTGCAAGCTTGGCGATCATGTGGCCATCATTCCGCGCGGCTTTTGCGGGGCCTGCCCGCCCTGCCGCGCTGGCCGTGTGCTGTTCTGCGAGACCGGCCCGATGCATATGGGCGGCTTCGGCGAGCGCATGGTGGTGCGCGAGAACGCCGCCTTTCCGTTTCCCGCGAAAGTTTCGATGGCCGAAGGCGCGCTGGTCGAGCCGATTGCCTGCGGGCGACGCGCGATGCGCATGGCACGGCTGGAGCCGGGCGCGAGCGTATTGGTTCTGGGCGGCGGCTCGATGGGAATGGCAGCGGTGTTCTGGGCACGGGCGATGGGCGCCGGGCGCATTGTCGCGGCAACCCGCACACCGGCCCGCCACGAGACGCTCTGCGCGATCGGCGCCGACGCGGCGGTGACGAGCGAGGAGCTGGGCAGCGCCTTTGCCGAGCCGCCCGATATCGTCGTCGAAGCCATCGGCCAGCCGGGTATGCTGCACGTCGCCACCGAGCGTGTGCGCCCCGGCGGCGCGGTGGTGTCGCTCGGCATGTGCACCGCTCACGATCCTGTGCTGCCCGCCTTCAACGCCTTCCGCGAAGTCTCGCTGCATTTCCCGCTCAGCTACAGCCCGGACGACTTTATCGAGACCATCGGCGCATTTGATGCCGCGCGCTTTCGGCCCGAAGTCATGGTCTCCGAAATGATGCCGCTGTCCGCTCTGCCTGCCCTGATCGAGGAAATGCGCGGGCACCATTCGCACCACAAAGTGCAGATAGCGCCCGCTGCGTAAGCCTCACATCTTCACATTGAGTTCGATGCCATAGGTGCGGTGATCGTTGAAAAACCCGCTGATCCCTGCCGCTGCCGAGCCCGACTTGTAGAACAGGTGCTCTTCATTGAACAGGTTTCGCGCCCAGGCGGCAACAGTAAGTTTGGCACCAGAATTGCCCAGTTCGATATCGCTGATCGCGAGCCGCGCGTTGGCTATCGTTCCGGCGTCGCCCTTCGGCTGGGCAAAGCGGACGGCGCGGGTGACGTTGTCATAGTTCGAGTCAGTGTTGGTGGCGTAATATCCGGAGTTATAGTTGATGTCGAAGTGCGCTTTCAGCACCACGCCGCCAATCGGGGTTTCGTAGTCAATTGCCGCGCTGGCCGAATGTTCAGGGGTATAGGTCTGATAAATCGGGATCGGCACGGTGATGAACACATTGCCGGTTTGCGGAAACGGGTTGACCGTGTCGGGGATCTTGACGCTGTTATAGGCATAGCTGGCCGACAGCGTCAGCCCGCTGAATGGCGCGAGCGTCAGTTCAGCTTCGACGCCCTTGACCTTGCCAGTCCCCGGAGCGTTGACAACATCGAGCGTGGTGCGCGTCGTAGCGACCCGAACGCCATTGACGATATCTTCATAGAGGCCGGCAAAATCGAGCTGAATGCCTTTGTAATCACCGATATAGGCAGCAATGTTCAATCGCGCCTTGTTGTCCCAGAATTCGCTCTTCACGCCGACTTCGAACATCGAAATCGTCTCTGGATCGAACGCGCGATAATTCAGCGAGCGTGAGCTGGCGCCGCCTGATTTGTATCCCGAACTCCACTTGCCGTAAACATGGATGTCGCGCGATACGTCGAGTGA
>CAXNKI010000176.1:0-4473 GCA_964202645.1 Alphaproteobacteria bacterium
GAATTAGGCTATGCGCCGGGCCGCGAAGAGTCTCCGTCTGGAACACAATTGTCGCATTTGGTGTTCACCTATCGCGCTTCGCAAATTCAGCACCATTCCAGCGCGAGAGCCACGACTCCCATGAAACTTTGGCCATGAAGCTCTCGATCGAAGCCAATCTCGATTATTACGCGTTCGAGCCGACCGATGTCCTGCTCCAGATCGAGGCAGCGATGATTCCCGAACAGGTCATCGAATCCGCCTACATCAATGTGCCTGATTGCCTGCATTTCGCGCGCATCGCTGCGCAGGACGCGATTGGCGAGCGGATATGGATTCGCGTCAATGGCCCGCTGAAGGTCGAATATCGCGCGACTGTGATGGTCAACCGGATTGTCAGCGACAATCTCGATCTCGCCCGGATCGAGCCGCACCTGCTGCCGTCTGACTGCGTGCCCTATCTGATGCCGTCGCGCTATTGCCCGTCCGACCAGTTCCATTCGTTTGTCACCAGCACTTTCGGCAGGCTGGAGGGCGGCGCGCAAGTGATCGCCATGCGCGACTGGATCGAGAGCCATCTGCGCTATGTTCCCGGCGCCAGCAATTCAGACACCACAGCCATCGACACATTCGTGCGCCGCGAGGGCATCTGCCGGGATTATGCACATGTCCTGATCAGCTTTGTCCGCGCCGCCGGCATCCCCGCGCGCATCGCCAGCGTCTATGCGCTGGGGGTCAAGCCGCAGGATTTCCATGCCGTCGCCGAGGTCTTCCTGGGCGGGGAATGGCATCTCGTCGATGCTACCGGCATGGCCAGCGAAGGCGCGATGGCCAAGATCGGCATCGGCCGCGACGCAGCCGACGTGGCGTTTCTTACGGCCTTCGGACCAGTGGTGATGAACGCGCAGTCGGTCTGGGTTCAGCCCGCCTAACTTGCGCTCTTTACCGGAGCGTCATCATGCCTCATTGCTGCGGCCATGAGCCTGCCTCCCGCCATTTCGATCCACAACCTCGTCAAACGCTATGCTCCTTCAGGCAAAGCCGCAGGCAAGCTGGCGCTGGACGGCGTCTCTTTCGATGTGCCGCAAGGCGGCATCTTCGGCCTGCTCGGCCCCAATGGCGCGGGCAAATCGACGCTCATCAACATTCTCGCCGGCATGGTGCGCAAGACCTCGGGCAGCGCTTCGATCTGGGGCTTCGATATCGATACCCAGATGCGCAATGCCAAGCGCTCGATCGGCATCGTGCCGCAGGAAATTGTCTTCGATCCGTTCTTCACGCCGTTCGAAGTGCTGGAAAACACCGCCGGCCTGTGGGGCGTGGCCAAGCCGCTGCGCCGCTCGATGGAGCTGCTGCGCGCGGTGCATCTGGAAGACAAGGCGAGCGCTTATTCGCGCACGCTTTCAGGCGGGATGCGGCGGCGGCTGCTGATCGCCAAGGCGCTGGTCCATGCCCCGCCAGTGCTGGTGCTCGATGAGCCCACTGCCGGCGTCGATGTCGAGCTGCGCCGCCAGCTGTGGGAACTGGTCGAAGAAATGAATGCTTCCGGCGTCACTGTGGTGCTGACCACGCATTACCTCGAGGAAGCTGAGCAATTGTGCGAGCGGATCGCGATCATCAACGGCGGCAAAGTCATCGCTAACAAGACCACGCGCGAGCTCGTCGAGATGGCGCGCGAGAAGATCATCGTGCTGACGCTCGACCGCGATATTGGCGCGCCGCCGATGGATCAGGCGTTTCTCAAAAGCGCCAAGACCAGCGAGCGGGTGTTGGAAGTTACCTATGACAAGGACCGCACCAACGCCGGCGAAGTAATGGCAGTGGTGCAGGCTAAGGGCTATGGAATCGTCGACGTGACGACGCGCGAGGCAGACCTGGAAGATGTCTTTGTCAGCCTGACCAGCCAGGCGGCTTGAGCCTAGCCTCGCAGGCTCTGCATTCGCTGGAGATAGCGCGCCAGCACGTCGATTTCCAGATTGATCTTGTCGCCCGCCGCCAGCGTGCCGAGCGTCGTTACGTCGCCAGTGTGCGGAATTATGTTGAGCGTGAAATGGCAGGAACCATCGGGCTGGTCCGCCACGTCGTTCACGGTCAGCGATACACCATCCACCGTGATCGAGCCTTTGGGCGCGAGATAGGGCGCGAGCGCGGCAGGTGCGGCAATCTCGAAACGGCGCGAATCGCCCGCGGGTTGAACTGACACGACTGCGCCGACGCCATCGACATGGCCGGTGACGATATGCCCGCCCAGCTCATCGCCCAGTTTCAGCGCGGGTTCGAGATTGAGCCTCTGCCCCTCGGTCCAGCGGCCCGGCACGCTGCACGAGACCGTTTCGGCCGAGAGATCGACCGCGAACCAGGCATCGCCATTAACTCCTGCCCGGTCGACGACGGTCAGGCACACGCCCGAACAGGCAATCGAGGCGCCGATGGCAATCCCGGCGGGATCAAAGGGTGCGGCGATCACGAGGCGCAGATCGCCTTGTTGGCGCGCTTCGCGGATGGTGCCGATTGCTGTGACTATTCCAGTGAACATAGGCTCCGCTCGTAGACTTCCAAAGTGTCGCTGCCAAGCACTCGCCGGTCAGTCATCCGCCACTGGCCATGCGCATCGGCCAGCGACCCAAGCCCGATATTGCCGAGACCCGGCTTGCCACCGCCAATCAAAATCGGCGCGCGATAGATCAGCAGGCGGTCGACCAGCCCGGCGGCAAGGAAAGCGGCAGCAGCGCCGGCCCCGCCTTCGACCAGCAGATATTGCACCTCGGCCATCGCCGAAATTTCTTGCGGCGCGGCGAGCCGGCGCCAACCGTCGGGCGCATCGCCGTGGCTCAGCACCCAGCGTTCAGGGCTGCGCGCCTCGAGTCCCGGCAAGCGGACATCGAGCCGGGGCGAATCGGCACGCAAGGTGCCGCCACCGACCACAATAGCATCGGCCCTTGCCCGCATCGCATGGCCGTGGGCGCGCGCTTCGGCCCCGGTGATCCACTGGCTTTGCCCGTCTGCCATGGCGATGCAGCCGTCGAGCGACAGCGCGAGCTTGAGGGTCACGAAAGGCCGGCCAAGGCGGCGCTGGGCGAGATAGCCCGCCAGACTGTTGTGGCTGGCGACGCAAGACTTGAGTTCGGCCACGATGCCCGCCGCACGGATGCGCGCAAGGCCTTGTCCGGCAGTCCGGGGGTCAGGGTCTTCGCAGCCGACCACCACCCGAGCCAGTCCTGATTCAGCAACCAGATCGGCGCAGGCGGGGCCGCGCGGGCTTGTATGCGCGCAGGGTTCCAGCGTGACATAGAGCGTTGCGCCAGTTGCTGCCTCGCCAGCGGCTTCGAGCGCCACGGCTTCGGCATGAGGCCGTCCGCCTGCCCCGGTCCAGCCGCGCCCGACGACGCGGGCCTGATTTACCACGATGGCGCCGACGGCCGGGTTGGGCCGGCTCAGCGGCCGGGCGCGCGCGGCGAGGCTGGCAGCGGCGGCCTGCCAGCGGGCATCCTGCTCAGCGGGGGACAACCGGGGCCTGCGGGCGTCTCATATGGGCATCTTCGCCGGCCTTGCGGGCGGCCTCCGCGGCGCGGTCGGCCGCGGCGCGTTTCTCAATGGCATCGACATCCATGCCGGAATAGCGGCCGATCGTCTTGTAGATCTCGCGCACTTCCGCTTCGCGCCGGGCCTGTTCAGCCCGGAGCCCATCCTGGAACTTCTGGTTCTCGATATTGCTCTTGATGATTTCCGCTTCGCTGCGGTCGGCGCGCCAGCTGGTGATGTATGTGATCTTGGGAGGCGGCGGCAGCCCGCGCATTTCCTCGTTGGCGAAGACCATGAAAATGCCCAGCGGGGGCAGCGCCGCCAGCAAGGCATAGCGCCAGCGATTGCGCCCCGCATCGCGGAACACAGTCAATAAATCGCCCAGTGCGCCCCCTGGGCTGACATCGCGCCACATGCCGCTGCGTCGGAAAAGTGCCATGCGCGCCAGATAGTGCTTTGCAGTGCTATGCGCCAGCGCGTTCTACCCAAACGCGGCGTAGAGCCCGCGGCCCTCTCGCTTCAACCAGCGATTGGCGGCGCGCAGATCGCCTTCGAACAGGTCGCCCAGCAGCGCATGGAACGCAGGGCTGTGGTCGAAATGGACGAGGTGCGCCACTTCGTGCGCCACCACCGAGCGGCGGACAAAATCGGGCGCCATGACCAGCCGCCAGTTGATCCGGATCGCCCCTTTTGCCGAGCAGCTGCCCCACCGCCGGGTGGCGCCGGACAAAGCAAGTCTGGGCACGGGCTTGCCGGCTCGCGCGCAATAGTCGGCAAGGTCTGCGGCGAGCAGCCGCCGCGCTTCGCCCTCCAGCCAGCGTCGCAACCGCGCAGGCAAGTTCGCCTCGGGGCCGCCGCACCACAAGGCGGCATCATCCAGCCGCACCCGGCGCGTGCTGGCAGGATCATGTTCGAGCCGCAGCACCTCGCCGCGATAGGCTATGCCGGTGCCATGCGTCGGTGCCGCAGTTG
>CAXNKI010000177.1:0-4444 GCA_964202645.1 Alphaproteobacteria bacterium
ATTCTGGAATCCCGATCCCTGAAGCGCCGGGACTCCCAGCTAGGTTTGCGGCAACGAAGGGATAGGAACAATCATGCAGCGCACATTCGTTATCACCGGGGCCGCATCAGGGCTCGGTGAAGCGTCAGCCAATCGCCTCAAAGCCAAGGGCCATAAGGTGATCGGCGCCGACCTCGCTGGCTCTGATATCAATGTTGATCTCAGCACCGAGCAAGGCCGCAAGGATTTAGTTGAGCAGGTGCGTGCCCATGCTCCAGACGGAATAGACGGCATCTTCGCCTCCGCTGGCACATCTGACTATAATGCGCCCGGGCTGGTCATAGCGGTCAATTATTTCGGTGCACTCGCAACCTTCGAAGGCCTGCACCCGCTGCTACGCGGCCCCGGCGCGCGCTGCGTCGCGGTGGCGTCCTGCGCCAATCTTGTTTCCAGCGATGAAATACTGGAACTGGAAGGCCTGTGCGTAAACGGACACGAAGCCGAGGCGGTGGCGCTGGCGGGGAAATACGGCACGATGAATGCCTATCCCGGCAGCAAGCGCGCGCTGACGCTTTGGGCGCGGAAGACGTCGGTCAAGCCGGAATGGGCTGGTTCCGGCATCCTGCTCAACATTCTTGCCCCCGGCGTGGTCAAAACCCCGATGGTTGCGCGCACGCTGGCGAACCCAGAATCTGCCCCCATTCTCAAAGCCAATTCGCCCATTGCCGTGGATAACTATGCCGAACCTGAGGTCGCGGCTGAAATGGTCGACTTCCTCCTGAATTTCGAGGGCAATTACATCGTCGGACAGGTCTTCTATCTCGATGGCGGCACCGAAGCGCTAAAGCGACCGGACCGATTCTGATTCAGCACCAATTGAAGCGAGGCCAAGCTATGCGCCGCACGATTGTCATCACCGGATCAGGCTCCGGCATGGGCGAGGCAACCGCTGCCCGATTGAAAGCCAAGGGCCACCGCGTCATTGGCGTCGATCTGAAAGATGCCGACATCAACGTGGACTTGGGCACGCCCCAAGGTCGCACGGATATGGTGGAGCAAGTGTGCAGCGTGGCGCCCGATGGCATCGACGGCGTGTTGACTTCGGCGGGCGTGGCGGATTTCAAGCGCCCCGGACTGGTGGTCTCGGTCAATTATTTTGGTACTATTGCGGCGCTGGAGGGGTTGCATCCGCTGCTGCGCGGACCGGGTGCGCGGTGTCTGGCCGTTGCCTCAACAGCGGTTCTGATTACCACCCCCGAGATATTGGAGCTGGAGCAGCTTTGCCTGGCAGGCAATGAACCCGCGGCGGTCGAGATGGCCGCCAAATGCGGCATGCTGCAAGCCTATCCGGCAACAAAACGCGCGCTAACCCATTGGGCGCGCACTGCGTCTGTCAAGCCGGAATGGGCCGGGTCCGGCAAATTGCTCAACATCATCGCGCCCGGCACCGTCAAAACGCCGATGATGAGCAAGGCTCTTGCCGACCCCGAACAAGCCCAAGCGATCCGCAATGGCTCCCCCATCGCAGTCGACGATTTCGCCGAAGCCGATGCCTTGGCCGAAGTGATGGAGTTTCTGCTGACCTTTGAGGGCAATTACATCGTTGGGCAGGTGTTTTTTGCCGATGGCGGAACAGAAGTGTTTACGCGGCCAGAGGATTTTTGATTTGATGAACGACAACGCACCCTATGACATCGTGATATTTGGCGCCGCCAGTTTCTCCGGGCGATTTGTCACCGAGTATCTGGCTGAACGCGGCAAGGCCGTGGCCGGTCTGCGCTGGGCCATCGCCGGACGCTCGCGCGCCAAGCTTGAACAGCTAAGCGCAGAACTCGGCCTTAAGAACGTCGATATCATCATCGCAGACGTTACGGATCGAGCCTCGATTGATGCGATGGTGGCAAGCGCCAAAGCCGTGCTCACCACCGTCGGACCCTACCAAGCCTATGGCACTTGCGTGGTGGAAGCCTGCGCGCTGGCGGGAACCGATTATCTCGATCTGTGCGGCGAACCCAACTGGATGCGGGCAATGATCGACGCGCATGAGAATACTGCGCGCAAGAGCGGAGCGCGCATCCTGTTCTCCTGCGGGTTCGATTCCATTCCCTCCGAACTGGGCGTCTACTTCCTCCAGAAACTGGCCAAGGAGCGCTTCGGCGCACCTCTGCGGCGCGTAAGGGGACGGTTGATGACCTTTATAGGCGGCCCCGGAGGCGGATCGGTCCTTACTGGTATGACGATGATGAAAGCGGCTCAGGACAATGCGGACATTGCGGAGCTGATGGCAGATCCCTTCGCCCTCACCCCCGGCTTTCGTGGACCTGATCAGCCGACAGGTATGGACATCGCCGTAGAAGAGGACGTTGGGCCGGTGTACCCATTCAAGCTGGGGCCGACAGACGCCAAGAATGTGCACCGCTCCAACCTGCTGATGGGCCATCCCTATGGCAGGGATTTCGTCTATGATGAGATGATGGTGGGCGAACCACCGGCCGGCGGCCCGCCTCCGTTTGCCAACATGCCCAAGCCCGGCGAAGGGCCGGGAGCAGACGTGCTTGCCAATGGCAAGTTCGAGATTCTGTTTATCGGTTCGGATGACAGCGGCCGCAAGTTGAAGGCCAGCGTCTCCTGTTCGCGCGATCCCGGGTTTGTCGCGACCTCGCGGATGATGATCCAAACTGCCTTGCTGTTGCTGGACGAAGCTGCGCTTGCACCGGGTATCTGGACGCCCGGTGCAGCATTCAAAGATCGCCTGATCGAGCGGCTTAGCGAGCATGGCGATATACGGTTCGAGGCGGTTGGCGACTAGGCCATCAGGATCCTCAAATGGCAATGGTCGGGTTCTTCGTGGGTGCGATCACGATCTCGTTGAAGCATACATGCGGCGGCGCTTCGGCAATGTAGCGCACCAGCGCGCCAAGGTCGTCGGGCTGGAGCAGGTTGGCCAGACTTTCAGGCGTTGGCGGGTTTGGCCGCGCTTGGTGGATCGGCGTGTTGGTGCCGCCCGGCATCAGCAGGCAACAGCGAATGCCGTGCATACCATTTTCCATGTTGATCGAATGGCTCAGAGCAGTGAGAGCATGTTTCGCCGCACTATAGGCCGTTCCAGA
Source organism: Alphaproteobacteria bacterium (assembly GCA_964202645.1). Classification (GTDB taxonomy): domain Bacteria; phylum Pseudomonadota; class Alphaproteobacteria; order Sphingomonadales; family Sphingomonadaceae; genus Novosphingobium. The sequence goes on from CAXNKI010000177.1 coordinate 3,090, forward strand.
GCGGCCTGACGGGAAGCGGCCAGCCCAGGATGAGTTGATGATGATCGTCCCCGCGCCTTTGGGTCTCATGTGCGGCAGCACTGCAAGGATGCCGTACATCACCCCTTTGAGGTTGATATCGATCACCATGTCAAAGGTTTCGGGCGTCAGCGCATCGGTCCTGCGATTGGGGACATTCAGCCCGGCATTGGCCATAAAGATATCGACCCCGCCCAGGCGGTCCGCAATATCATCGGCTATCGCCTGCGTGGTAGCGGCGTCTGCCACATCAAGCGGCGCGGCTTCGGCTGTGCCGCCGGCGCTCATGATCGTTTCGACAACCTGATCGAGCGGCTCCTTGCGCCGCCCCGACAGCACAATATGCGCGCCCGCATCGCCAAGGGATGCTGCCGAAGCAGCGCCAATGCCCGTGCCCGCGCCAGTGATCCATGCGACTTTTCCGGTCAGGCTTTTCTTCTGCTGCATGGGTGCCTATTGGAACCTCTCGCGCAATTGCTTGAGCCCAGCGACCAGCACGCCGACGTCGGAGCCAACCGCGAGAAAGCCGACGCCCATCGTCTGATATTGCGCGGAAAGCGTGGTATCGGACGTCAGGATGCCCGACGCCTTGGTGCTGGCCCCGATCCGCTTGAGGGCATCGAGCACGACCTTCTGAACCTCGTCGCTTCCGGGCTTTCCGGGCATTCCCATATCGGCGGCGAGATCGGATGGCCCGACGAAGACGCCATCGACGCCCTCAACCTCCAGGATCGCGTCGAGCGCCTCGATCCCTTTGACGGTTTCGACCTGGAGTAGGATGCAAATCTCGTCTGCGGCGCGGTGGAGGTAATCGGTCACCCGGCCATAGCGGGAGGCCCGCGCGAGCGCCGCGCCAATGCCGCGCACGCCAGCGGGGGCATAGCGGCAGGATCGCACTACATCTCGCGCCTGCTCGGCGCTTTCGATCATCGGGATGAGCAGCGATTGCACACCGATGTCGAGATGCTGCTTGATCGTCACCTGATCGTCAGAGGGCAGCCGCACCACCGTTGCCGAAGGGCTGCCCTGCATCGCCCGCATTTGGGAGAGGATGCTGCGCAGATCATTTGGGCCGTGCTCGCCATCGATCAACAGCCAGTCAAACCCCGCATGCGCGCAGAGTTCGGCGACATTGTCATCGCCCAGCCCGATCCACAGGCCGATCATTTGCTTGCCTTCGGCCAGCGCCCGCTTGAAGCCGTTGGGTTGAATTTGCATGGGCTTAGTCAAAGCCGATTTCCACTTCTCCAAAGGGCCCGAAGTCGGCGCGGATTTGCGATCCTGGCGGGCATTCGATGGGGCGGATGAACGAGCCTGACAGGACGATTTTCCCCGCA
>CAXNKI010000178.1:0-4434 GCA_964202645.1 Alphaproteobacteria bacterium
CTCCAGCAGCAGGACATGAGCCGGCTCGATGCGGTGAGCTATATCAGCCACGGCATCGGCAAGGGCGGCCGCCGCATCGAGGATCGCAGCGCCAAAGGCAGCGATGCCGAAACCCCGCACCAGGAAGAAAAAGCAGAGGCCAAGTCGACCAAGAAGGATTCCGCACTCGACCAGTTCTGCGTCAATCTCAACGAGAAGGCGCTCGGCGGCAAAATTGATCCGCTGATCGGGCGCGGGCCGGAAGTAGATCGCACAATTCAGATTTTGTGTCGTCGCAGCAAGAACAACCCGCTCTATGTCGGTGATCCCGGCGTCGGCAAGACCGCGATTGCGGAAGGCCTCGCGCGCAAGATCGTCGAAGGCGACGTGCCCGAAGTGTTGACCAACGCCGTGATCTATTCGCTCGATATGGGCTCGTTGCTCGCGGGAACCCGCTATCGCGGCGATTTCGAGGAGCGGCTGAAGCAAGTGGTTTCCGAACTTGAGAAAATGCCCGACGCGGTGCTGTTCATCGACGAGATCCACACCGTGATCGGTGCCGGGGCGACCAGCGGCGGGGCGATGGACGCCTCCAATCTGCTCAAGCCCGCGCTCAGCGGTGGCACGATCCGTTGCATTGGCTCGACCACCTATAAGGAATTCCGCAACCACTTCGAAAAGGACCGCGCACTGCTTCGCCGGTTCCAGAAAATTGACGTCAATGAGCCAACGATCGAGGATACGATCAAGATTTTGAAGGGCTTGCGCAGTGCCTTCGAGGAGCATCACAAGGTCAAATACACCCCCGATGCGATCAAGACCGCAGTCGAGCTTTCGGCGCGCTATATCAACGACCGCAAGTTGCCTGACAAAGCGATCGACGTGATCGACGAGGTCGGCGCGATGCAGATGCTGGTGCCGCTCTCCAAGCGCAAGAAGACGATCACCGCGAAGGAAATTGAAGCAGTGATCGCGACCATGGCGCGTATCCCGCCCAAATCGGTCTCGTCCGACGACCGCACGGTGCTCGAGCATCTCGAGCGAGACCTGAAACGGGTGGTGTTCGGCCAGGACAAGGCCATCGGCGTGCTGTCATCGGCAATGAAGCTGAGCCGCGCCGGGCTTCGCGATCCTGACAAGCCGATCGGCTCGTTCCTGTTCTCCGGCCCCACCGGCGTTGGCAAGACCGAGGTGGCCAAGCAGCTCGCCAGCATCATGGGTATTCCGATCCAGCGTTTCGACATGTCGGAATATATGGAACGCCATTCAGTCTCCCGCCTGATCGGCGCGCCTCCGGGCTACGTCGGCTTCGACCAGGGCGGGCTCCTGACAGACGCAATCGACCAGCAGCCGCATTGCGTGCTGCTGCTCGACGAGATCGAAAAGGCGCACCCCGATCTGTTCAACATCCTGTTGCAGGTGATGGATAACGGTCGGCTGACTGACCACCACGGCAAGACGGTCGATTTCCGCAATGTCGTGCTGATCATGACCACCAATGCGGGCGCTGCCGATATGGCAAGCCAGGGCATCGGCTTCGGCAATGTCTCCAAGGAAGATGCCGGCGACGAAGCGGTCAAGAAGATGTTCGCGCCTGAATTCCGCAACCGGCTCGATGCAATCGTGCCGTTCTCCTACCTGCCGACCGAGGTTATCAGCCGGGTGGTGGACAAGTTCATCCTCCAGCTCGAATTGCAGCTGGCCGATCAGAACGTCCACATCCAGTTTGACAGCGACGCACGCGGTTGGCTGGGCGAGAGGGGCTATGACAAGCTCTATGGCGCGCGGCCGATGGCACGGTTGCTCCAGGAGAAAGTCAAGCAGCCGCTCGCCGAGGAGCTGTTGTTCGGCAAACTCAATCACGGTGGCGAGGTTCATGTCGGCCTGAAAGACGATGCTCTGACTTTCGAGCTGACCCCGGCGCCGCCCAAGCTGGTCAGGAAGGCGGCCAAGCCCGCACCGAAGCGCAAGTCCAAGGCGCAGCCCGCGCCCGATGCCAGCGATTGATTTGATCGGTATCAAGGAGGCATGCAGGCCCAGCCGCTAGGTCTGGTGCCTGCGACGCCTCGCGTTTTTCCGGAGCAAATCCTTGGCTACCAACCCGACTGCTGAAGTCCTGCCCTCCAGCAATACCCCGTTCCATATGATCGGCGGCCACGAAACGATGCTGGCGATCTGCAACCGGTTCTATGATCTGATGGACCAGGATCCGGCCTACACAGAGCTGCGCGCGATGCATTCGCCGGACCTGACTCGTATGCGCACAGCACTGGCGCAATTCCTGGCAGGTTGGGCCGGCGGCCCGCGTGACTGGTTTGAGGCCAATCCCGGGCGCTGCATGATGAGCGTGCACAAGCCCTATGCGATATCGCGCGAGGTTGCCGGCCAGTGGGCCGATGCAATGAAGCGCGCGATTGCCGATGTTGCTCCGGCCAATGCGGCGCTGGGCGAGCAGATGGGAGATATCCTCTGCAATCTGGCGCGAGGAATGGGGCGCTAGGTCACTGGCTCGTCAATTGCGGCGTGGCAGATGCTCTGCCGGATCGACGGGGCGATTGTTGCGGCGCATTTCGTAATGCAGCTCTGGCCCGCGCGCACGGCCAGTCTGGCCTGACAGCCCGACGCGCTCGCCCTGACCGACGCTGTCGCCTTCCTTGACCGTTATCCGGCTGAGAAAAGCATAGGCGCTCTGCCAGCCGCCTGCGTGTTCGATGACAACCAGTTTACCGAATTGGCGGGGTTCCTCGCCGGCGAACAGCACTTTGCCAGCCGCGCTGGCGCGCACCGCCGTGCCCACAGGAGTGCGAATGTCGATGCCTTCGTGATAGTCGGTGCTGCGCGTGCGGGGGATGAATCCGCGCCGCACTGCGCCAGCGATCGGCCAGGCGAAGCGCGCGGTGGCCGCAGCGGGCGTTGCCACTGCAGCGGGCGCAGCCGTTGCAGTCGGCGCGGCAATGACGCTGGGGATCAGCAGTTTCTGCCCGGTTTGCAGATCGGCATTGGCCGTGAGGCTGTTGGCCACTGCGATATCGGCCCAGGGCACGCCGTAGAGATAGGAAATGGTGAAGCGGGTGTCGCCGCGGCCAACGATGTGGTGGCGGGTGCGCGGAATGGTCAGCTTCTGCCCGGCGCGCAAGGCATAGGGCGCGGTCAGCCGGTTTGCCTCGATGATCAGCACGCGGGGTACTTCAGCGCGCTCGGCAATGCCGCCCAGCGTTTCGCCGGGCTTCACGACGTGTTCGCTCTCCTGGTTGGGCGGCAGACCGGGCTCGGCAGCGGCAAGCAGGAGCGGCGCGAGGGCAGCGAGGAATGCCGCCATCCTCATGATTTGTAGAGCCCGGCAAGCGTCTTCAGCGAGGCCTCGTGCGTGAAATCGAGCTGGAGCGGGGTCACCGAGACAAAGCCGTCGGCAATTGCCTCAAGATCACTGGCATGGCCCGGAGTGTGCTCAATGCCGTGCAGGCCGAACCAGTAGTAGCGGAAGCCGCGCGGGTCTGTGCTCTCGACGACCGAGCCGCGTGCATAGTCGTGAAAGCCCTGTCGCACCACCCGTATGCCCTTCACCTCTGCCGCGCCGAGCGGGGGGAAGTTGATATTGACCAGGGTTCGTGGCGCAAACGGTAACGCCAGCAAAGGCCGGATTGCCAGTTCTCCCCAGCTTTCCGCCGCCCCGAACGGCACCGCATGGCCCGCGCTTTCGCCATGATAGACCTGGCTCAGCGCAATCGAGCGAATGCCCGCCAGTGCCCCTTCGAATGCAGCAGACACCGTGCCCGAATAGGTCACATCATCGCCGAGATTGGCGCCCCGGTTGACGCCCGACAGGATAATGTCCGGCGGCTCCGGCATCAGCTTCTTGAGCGCCATGGTCACCGCGTCGGTCGGCGTGCCGGTGACCGAAAAGCGCCGCGCATCATGCTGTTTGAGTCGCACAGGCCGGTTCAAAGTCAACGAATGCCCCGCGCCCGATTGCTCCTCGTCCGGCGCGCAGATCCACACGTCGTCGGAAAGGCTGGCGGCGATGCGCTCCAGCACGGCGAGGCCGGGTGCGTGGATGCCGTCGTCGTTGGTGAGGAGAATTCGCATCAAGCGATGGGTAGCAGGTTGGTGATCCCGCCCATATAGGTATGCAACACAGGTGGGACGTCTATTGACCCATCTGCCTGTTGATAATTCTCCAGTATGGCGACCAGCGTGCGCCCGACAGCAAGCCCTGAGCCATTGAGCGTGTGCAAGAATTCGGGCTTGGCTCTCTCGCCAGCTGGCCGCCAGCGCGCATCCATCCGCCGCGCCTGGAAGTCACCGCAATTAGAGATCGAGCTGATCTCGCGGAAGGCGCCTTGCCCGGGCAGCCAGACTTCGAGATCGAATGTCTTCTTGGCGGTGAAGCCCATGTCGCCCGCGCAGAGCAGCATCTTGCGGTAGGGCAGGTCGAGTGCCTGCAGGATCGATTCC
>CAXNKI010000179.1:0-4422 GCA_964202645.1 Alphaproteobacteria bacterium
CGGGGCGGTTGACGAGAATTTCAGTCACGCCTTCGCGCGCGAGGAACGGCCGGAACGGCGCAAGGTAGGCATCGAGATAGACGCTGCCAGCGCTGGCCTGAGCAGCCAGCGGCAGCACGTCAGCGCTCACTGGGTCGATACCTTCGAGAAATCGAGGTCGCGAGCAGTAAACACCCGCACCGGCTCGCCCTGCCGCACGCGCACCGTGGGGCCGATTGCCGCGCCCTGACCGACTGCCGCCGCTGCCGCAGACTGGCCGCCCGAGGCAATCACCACCCCGGCATTGCCACCGATCGCCGAAAGCCCGCCGACCACCGAGAGCAACATGGCCGAGCCGAAGCGATCCCAGAAATGGGTGCTGACTTTGCCTTCCAGCCCGGTCTCGCCCGAAAAGCCGACTGCCGGCGAGCCGATGTTGACCGAGACGCCATCGGTGCGGATCAGCCGCGTCCAGATAACATAGGCGCGCTTCTGGCCAGCCTGCATGCCGCTCTTGTATTGGCCGATGAGCCGCGATGAGCGCGGCACCAGCACCCGGCTGCCGTCGAACGAGCGAACATCAGCCGAAACGATCGCGCGGACGAAGCCCGGAACGTCCGTGTCGATTGCCGTCTCGAGGATAGCTGGGATCAGCGTGCCTTGCGTCACGGTAGTCTTGGGATCGATTGCAGCGGTCGCGACAGCCGCCGTCCCGCCAACGCCGCCCAGCCGGCTGGCGAAATCGTCGTTGCTGTTGCCGCTGCCCGCAGGCGCGCCTGGTGCGCCGACCGGCTCGGCGACCAGCGGAGCAGGCAGCGCGCTGGCGTCAAATACCACTGTCGGCGAGGCATGCGGATTGCTGGCAGGCGCGAGCGAAGTCGCGCCTTGAGGCGGCGCGGCAAGAACGGCCTGCTGCTGCGGCGCGGCGGGAGATCCCGACGGCGGCGTGATTGCTTGCGGCGGCACCGCAGGAGCCTGGTCCACTGGCTTTGCCTGCGGTGCCGCCAACGGCGCGGTCCGCGATCCGCTCTGGCTCTTTTCGAGCCGTCCTGCGTTCATGCTCCACAGCGTCACTCCGCCCAGCAGCGCGACGAACACGAGGCCCGCAGCCATGGCCACGCCGTCGCCACCCGGTTTGCGCTGGGTGACATTGGGCAGGACATTGCGCGTCGCAAGGTCGATGATCTCGGCGCCCTGATGCTCGCGCGGGTCGCTGTCATTGGCGGCATCGCGGCGCTGGGGAAGGCGATTGAGGCGCATGGTCATTGGCCCTTTGCGGCTGCGAGTGAGGCCGGATTAGCGACCTGCCGGGGCGCACCCCGGTTTTCGAGCGTCGCGGCATTGCGCCCGGCCTTCAGGAAAATGTTCTGCGGCACGCCATCGACGACGATGACATCGCCGCGCACCGCGAAGTTCACCGGGCCTTCGTCGCCTTTCTCGTTGCGGATCAGGATGGCGGGCACTTGCGCGCGGGCCGACCAGGAAAGGTAGGTCGCCTGGCCATCGTCATAGATTCGCTCAGGGAACAGCGCGCGGTCGCCCTTCTTTTCCCAGGCGAAATTGAGTTCGGCGGGGTCGACTGGCTTTTCGCCGGCAACCGTGCGCGATTCCTCCTCGGTCAGCGCAGCGCTGGCAGGCTGGGCGGCGGCAGCGGCAGCCGGCGCTTCGGGATAAGTGAAGCGCAGCACATAGAGCGGTCGGCCCGACGGCGAGGCGGCAAGATCGAAGAAATAGGTGTGCCGATCAGTCACCACGGTCATGTTGGTGCGCGCATTGGCAGCCAGCGGTTTGACGAACAGCAGGTTGGCACGCTTGTTCGGGGTGATCTGCCAGGTGGCCGAATCGCCGATCGCGACGTTTTCGATGTGCTCGTCCTCGGCAAAGGCAATCGAAGCCTGCACGCCGAGACGGCCTTCGATGCGCACGACTTCGTCCGGGTTGTAGAGCCGGGAGGCGAGCCGCGCGTCGTTTGCAAACGCGGCGGGTGCCGATGCCAGCAGGAGGGCCACGCTAAGCGCTTGGCGGATCATCTCATCATCTCCCTTGGCCCGGAGGCCGATGTGCGAAAACGGCTGCCGATGCCGCGCGCCCGGCCGCCATCGCGCAACGGCGGCAATGCGGACGAAAGCGCCTGCGGGGCGGCAAGCTGATTGCGGATCGTGGTGGTGCGTCTGGCAGACGGCGCGGGTGTGGCCTGCGCCGCCTCCATACTGGATTGGGTAATCGCAATCGCCCGGCGCGGCGCGGCGGCGGATTGCTGCGGGCTTTCCATGCGGTATTCGGCAATGGGCACCAGACCGCTTGCGCCAGCCGCACGGTCACCCCCGGCGGATCGTTCCGGCGCGCCGAGCCCGAAAACCTGCCAACCCGCAACGATCGTGCCCGCAACTCTCATAACCATCGCCATCAGCGCAACATGCACCGAGGCAATCAGGAACAATGCCAGCGCTGCGCGCCCATCAACCCCACCCTGGCCATTCGCGAGGCCTGCCACGACCGGAACAATCAATTCGATCATCAGCCCGCCGCCTAGCACAACGAACAGCGGGGTGATGGCAGTGAGCACCAGCCCACGCAGCCAGCCTGCTGTCAGTCCGCGCGTACCGGGAAACAGCGCAAGCACGACGAAGACCGGCCCCAGCGCGAGCAGCACTGCCAGCGCAATCCGCGCGGTGAGCAACACGCCCACAGTGCCCAGCATCAGCAGCAGCGCGGCGAGCCACATCAGGTTTACCGGCGTGAAACTGCCCGAGGCGGCCGAAGAGGCTGCGCCCTCAGCGCTACCGGCAGTCTGGCCGACTTCGGCAATCGCGCCGAATATCATGTCGATACGGTCAGCGAACATCGTCGTCGCTGAGCCCTTGGCGCCCATCAGCACGCCGGCGATCTGGTCCGGCGCACCGGTAGCCAGCGTCCAGACGACGCCCTGATAGGCGACCCAGCTGGTCGAAAAAGTCAGCACCAGCCCCAGCGTCATCATCCGCGGGGTAAGCGCCGATATGCCGATGCGGCTGCGCCCGGTGAGCAGCGAAATGGCGAAGAAGGCGATGTAAAGTGTCAGCAGCACCGTCAGCGCGGGCAGCAGCGCGCCCTGCCCGCCGAACAGCCTTCCAAACGCCGCCGCCGTCGCTTCGTTCGACAGGCAGTCGACCGCGCGAAGCGCAGGCGCGACACCGGCCGAGGCATTGGCAGTAAACTGCTCGCAAACGCTCATTCCGCCGCCTCGGTCCAGAGCGCTTGTTCGTCGGCGCCCGGCCACATTTCGCCGGTCAACGCTGGATACCAGGCCGCAGGTGCATCGCCGTATTGCGCGCGCAGCCCATCGAGCTTGCGCACCGTGCTCTCGCGGCCCGAAAGCACGGCGAGCACTTCTGGCATTCCCGAAAGATCGAGCCTGACAACGGCGGAAGCGTCCGGCTGGCGAACCAGAAAGCAGCGGCTGTGCGCTGGCAGCGTGCGGATCACATCGAGTTCGTGGCCCGTCAGCCTGAAGCCCTCGCAATAGTCCTCTGCCCGCGCGCGGGCGTTGGGCATGAAGATCATGGTCGCGGTCTGCTCGACCAGCGCAGTGGCGATCCGGCTATCGAGCGCATCGCGCGCGCTTTGCGTGGCAAAACCGACCAGCGCATTGCGCTTGCGCAGCGTTTTCAGCCAGTCGCGGATTCGCGCGGCGAATACCTCGTCGTCGAGCGCCTTCCAGCCCTCGTCGATCAGGATCATCGTCGGCTCGCCGTCGAGCCGCTCCTCGATACGGTGGAACAGATACATCATCACTGGGGTGCGCAAACGCGGGGTTTCGAGCAGCGCAGTCATGTCAAAGCCGAGTACGCGCTGGGTGAGGTCCAGCCGGTCCTCGGCATTGTCGAACAACCAGCCATGTTCACCCTGACCAATCCAGGTATCGAGCCGACTGGCAAGGTCACCTGGCTGGGGCCGCTGCGCGCCCGCAAGCAGTTCGCGAAAATGCGACAGGCGGCGCAGACGCGCGTCGTTGGCATAAGCGGCATCGACTGCAGCGGCGAGCGTAGCGTGCTCTTCGGGGCCCTTGGCCTCGAGCATCACGCCTAGCCAGTCGCGCAGGAAGGCGCGGTTGGTGGCCGTGTCGGGCAGCGCCATCGGATTGAAACCGGTCGGGTGCCCCGCCGCGATCCGGCTATAGGCACCGCCAATACCGCGCAGGAACACCTCGCCGCCGCGATCCTTGTCGAACAGGATCGTGCGGGGGCTGAACTTCTGCGCCTGTGCGGCGAGGAAATTCATCACCACGGTCTTGCCCGAACCCGAGGGGCCAATGACCGAGAAATTGCCAAGATCACCGTGGTGGAAGTTGAAGAAGAACGGCGTCGCGCTGGTGGTCTGCAGCAAAGTGACGGCCTGCCCCCAGTGGTTGCCCTCTGCCTGGCCAAGCGCAAAACCATGAAGCGAGCTGAGGCAGGCCATGTT
>CAXNKI010000180.1:0-4418 GCA_964202645.1 Alphaproteobacteria bacterium
CCGAGGCGCGACGGGCAGAGGCATTGCGCTGGGGCGAGGACTATCAGCTGCTGTTCACTGCGCCGCAGGACACCCTACCGCCGGTTGCAGCCTGGCGCATCGGCGAGGCGCTGGCGACAGGCGACAGCCCGATTTTGCTCGACGGTGCAGGCCTGTGCGAAGCCGATGGGCTCGGATATCGCCATAATCAGGGTTGAGAATGGTGGTTTATCGCGCGCGAGGGGTTGCGCCTTGGCGCTCTAGCCTCTAGCGGCGAGCGGTTATTTGGCCCTGCGTGAGCGGGGCCTTGCCTTATGCGCAACCAAACAAGGGGGAGCAGCGCAAGTGAATCTCATCACCATTTCGATAGTCCTTGGCCTGTTGGCCGTGGTCTATGGTATCTTCACCAGCCGGCAAGTGCTCAGCGCTTCGGCCGGCAATGAAAAAATGCAGGAAATCGCTGCGGCTATCCAGGAAGGTGCTCAGGCCTATCTCGGCCGCCAGTACCGCACCATCGCCGTTGTCGGCGCCGTGATTGCGGTTCTGGTCTATGTCTTCCTCGACATGCCGCGCGGCGGGGCTCCGATCTCGGCGATCGGCTTCCTTCTCGGCTCGATTCTCTCGGGCGTGACTGGCTTCATCGGCATGAACATCTCGGTGCGCGCCAACGTGCGCACTGCGGCGGCGGCCCAGCAGGGCCTGCAACAGGGCCTGACATTGGCATTCCGCGCCGGCGCGATCACCGGCATGCTGGTGGCGGGCCTCGCGCTGCTCGCGATTGCCGGCTTCTTCTGGTATCTCACCGGCCCGGCCGGACATGCCGTGGGCGGCCATGACCGCACCGTGGTTGACGGCCTCGTCGCACTCGCTTTCGGCGCATCGCTGATCTCGATCTTCGCGCGTCTGGGCGGCGGCATCTTCACCAAGGCTGCTGACGTCGGCGCCGATCTGGTCGGCAAGGTCGAAGCCGGAATTCCGGAAGACGATCCACGCAACCCTGCCGTGATCGCCGATAACGTCGGTGACAATGTCGGCGATTGCGCCGGCATGGCTGCCGACCTTTTCGAGACTTATGTCGTCACCATCGGTGCCACCATGGTGCTCACCGCTCTGCTGCTCAAGGGCGCAGACAACCTGATGGCGCTGATGAGCCTGCCGCTGCTGATCGGCGGCGTCTGCATCGTCACCTCGATCATCGGCACCTATTTCGTCCGTCTCGGCGGCGGCAAGAACATCATGGGCGCCATGTACAAGGGCTTCCTGGTTACTGCGGTGCTCTCGGTCCCTGCCATCTGGTGGGCGATCTCCTATGCGCTGGGCGGCAACATCGAAGCAACGATCGGCACTGAGGCCTACACCGGCCGCACGCTGTTCTATTGCTCGCTGCTTGGCCTGGTTATCACCGGCCTGATCATCTGGATCACCGAATACTACACCGGCACGAACTATCGGCCGGTCCGCTCGATCGCCAAGGCTTCAGAAACCGGCCACGGCACCAACGTCATCCAGGGTCTGGCGATTTCGCTTGAATCGACTGCGCTCCCGACGCTGGTGATTTGCGCCGGCATCGTCATCGCCCACCAGCTGGCGGGCCTGATGGGCATTGCCTATGCGGCAACCGCGATGCTGGCGCTCGCCGGCATGGTCGTCGCTCTCGACGCTTACGGCCCTGTCACCGACAACGCCGGCGGCATTGCCGAAATGGCGGGCATGGACGATTCGGTCCGCGAAAAGACCGACGCGCTCGATGCAGTGGGCAACACCACCAAGGCCGTCACCAAGGGCTATGCCATCGGTTCGGCAGGGCTCGCCGCACTGGTGCTGTTCGCTGCCTACACCACCGACCTCAAGGAGTTCTTCCCTGAGCTGAACGTCAGCTTCAGCCTCGAGAATCCTTACGTCATCGTCGGTCTGCTGCTCGGCGCATTGCTGCCCTATCTGTTCGGCGCAATGGGTATGACCGCAGTCGGCCGCGCGGCGGGCGAAGTGGTCAAGGACGTTCGCGACCAGTTCAAGAACAACCCCGGCATCATGACCTATGAGTCCAAGCCCGACTATGCCCGCACCGTCGATCTGGTCACCAAGGCCGCCATCCGCGAGATGATCATCCCCTCGCTGCTGCCGGTGCTGGCCCCGATCGTTGTCTACTTCGTGATCACTGCGGTGGCCGGACAGGCACAGGGCTTTGCGGCTCTGGGCGCCCTGCTCCTCGGCGTGATCGTCGGCGGCCTGTTTGTCGCCATCTCGATGACCTCGGGCGGCGGCGCTTGGGACAATGCCAAGAAGTTCATCGAAGACGGCAACCACGGCGGCAAGGGCTCAGAAGCCCATAAGGCAGCCGTGACCGGCGACACGGTCGGCGATCCCTACAAGGACACCGCTGGCCCTGCCGTGAACCCGATGATCAAGATCACCAACATCGTGGCCTTGCTGCTGCTGGCAGCACTGGCGGCGCAAGCGGGGGTTTAATTCCTGCTGCACCTGTTGGGTGAATTAGAAACCCCGCCTGGAGCGATCCGGGCGGGGTTTTTGATTCGGCAGTGGGCTTCGTCCAATGGAGCCATGCCAATGAGCAATAATCAGATTGGGTATTCTTGCTTGGCTTGTGCATCGCACTGCGTCTGTTATCGGGGCAACTGACCGCGGCCTCCGCAGCGCGGTTGCCCGGAGATCGCAATGCCACTTCTGCCCGCGCTCAAAGCCATGTTCGAGGCCCAGCACAACGCACCACCGATGCCTTCTGACCAGTCACCTGCGCAAATCCGCGAGGCAATGCATGCGATGATCGAACAGAGCTTCGCCGCTTTCGCTGTCCGGCAGGAGCCAGTGATCGAGGAACGCGATGTGGCGATCCCCGTCGCCGGTGGCGACATCGCCCTGCGCATCTATCGCGACACCGCACCCGGTACGCCGCAACCATGCCATGTCTACTACCATGGCGGCGGCTTCTTTCTCGGAACGCTCGATCAGGGCGACAACCTCTGCCGGGGTCTGGCGCGACAGGCGGGGTGTGTGGTCATCTCGGTCGACTATCGCCTCGCCCCGGAGCATCGCTTCCCGGTCGCTGCCGAAGATTCCTATGCCGCCTTGTGCTGGGTGGAAGCCAATGCGGCTGGGTTGCAGATCGATCCAGCCCGCATCTCTGTGGGCGGCGGAAGTGCAGGCGGCAATCTCGCCGCCGTCGTATCGTTGATGGCACGCGACCGGGGCGGCCCTGCGGTCATTGCCCAGGTGCTCGAAATCCCGGTGACTGATTTCACCAGCACTACGGCGCTCGACTTCCCTGATGAAGGCATCCACATCGCCGCCCCGAAGGGTTATGCGCGAATATATCTCGGAGATGAGAGTGATGCCCGCGATCCGCTCGCCTCGCCGCTGCTCGCCGCATCACTTGCGGGCTTGCCGCCCGCCTTGGTGCTCTGCGCCGCATACGACCAGCTGCAGCCTGAAGGCGAAGCCTATGCCCAGCGACTCAGCGACGCGGGTGTGCCGACTGACTACGTGTGCTGGGCGGGCCAGTTCCACGGCTCACAAAGCTTTGACCTGATCATTCCCGAAGAAGCGGCGGCCTACCGGGCAAGGATCGTTTCATTTCTGAGTGATGCCTACAGCGCCAACCGCCCAAACGCTCCCAGCCCCGCATAAACCGCCGCATCGCCCAGCTCTTCCTCGATCCGGATCAACTGGTTGTACTTAGCCAGCCGGTCCGACCGTGCCAGTGAGCCTGTCTTGATCTGGCCGCAGTTGGTCGCCACCGCCAGGTCGGCAATCGTCGCGTCCTCGGTTTCGCCTGAGCGGTGGCTCATCACGGCGGTGTAGCCGTTGCGCTGGGCGATGGAGACCGCCTCCAGCGTCTCGGTCAGCGTCCCGATCTGGTTGACCTTGACCAGCAGCGAATTGGCCAGACCCTTGCCGATGCCCATTGTCAGCCGCTTGGGGTTGGTGACGAACAGATCGTCGCCGACCAGCTGGACTTTATCGCCGATCTTCGCGGTCAGCGCGCCCCAGCCTTCGAAATCGTCCTCGCTCATGCCGTCTTCGATCGAGCGGATCGGATAGGCCTTGGTGAGGTCCGCGAGGTAGTCCGCCATCTGCAGCGGGCTGAGCGACAGCCCCTCGCCCGAAATCTCGTACTTGCCGTTCTTGAAGAATTCGGTCGCCGCGCAGTCGAGCGCCAGGACCACGTCGGTGCCCGGCTTGAACCCGGCCTTTTCGATCGAAGCCATGATGAAATCGAGCGCGTCGCGCGTCGAGGCGAGATTAGGCGCGAAGCCGCCTTCGTCACCGACTGCGGTCGCCAGACCCTTCTCGTGGAGGCCCTTCTTCAGCGTGTGGAAGATCTCCGAGCCCCAGCGCACCGCCTCGGCCAGCGTCGGCGCGCCGACCGGCATGACCCTGAATTCCTGACACTCGATCGGGTTATCGGCATGTTCGCCGCC
>CAXNKI010000181.1:0-4414 GCA_964202645.1 Alphaproteobacteria bacterium
CGACGAACACGCACGTCAGCTGCTCGCCGATCGCCACGTGGATCAGGATCGCCGCCACCGAGCTATCTACCCCGCCTGATAGTCCGCAAATTACCCGGCCTGATCCGATCTGCGCGCGGATTTCGGCAATCTTTGTGCTGCGGAATTCGGCCATGGTCCAATCGCCGGCAAGGCCGCAGATCTTGTGAACGAAGTTCGACAGCAGCTTCGCGCCGTCCGGCGTGTGCACCACTTCGGGGTGGAACATGGTGGTGTAATAGCGCTTCGCTTCATTCACGCAGATCGCGAAAGGCGCGTTGGGCGAAGTGCCGATCACTTCGAAGCCTTCCGGCGCGACTGTCACCCTGTCGCCATGACTCATCCACACTGGATAGAGCCCGCCGACTTCCCAGAAACCATCGAACAGCGGGCTGGATTTCAGGATTTCGACATCCGCGCGGCCGAACTCCGCCGCATGGCCGCCTTCGACCATGCCGCCCAGCTGGGTGCACAGCGTCTGCTGGCCATAGCAGATCGCCAGGATCGGAACGCCGCTGTCGAATATCGCTTGCGGCGCGCGCGGGCTGCCTTCCTCGGTTACCGAGGCCGGTCCGCCCGAGAGGATCACGCCTTTGGGCTGCATCCGCTGGAATGCCGCTTCGGCGGAATTGAACGGGGCGATCTCGCTATAGACCCCCGCTTCGCGCACGCGGCGTGCGATCAGCTGGGTGACCTGGCTGCCGAAATCGACGATGAGGATGGAGTCAGAAGGCTGAATGCTCATGGCCGCGCGATAGGGCTGCCGATTGCGCCTGTCCAGACGGTCAACGCTGGCCACGGAATCGTGCGCCGTTGCGACACAAAATTTCACGCATTGGCAATGATTGCATTCCCTGCAACATCGCTTGCGGCCTTTGCACCCCCCAGTCTTAGCATTTTGGTTATACTGCATGTGCGAAGGGAATTCGCGTTTCCATAACCAAACAGGAGGAAAATCATGGCACGTTTGCTGCACAATGCGCTCGGCTTCGTCGTAGCGCTGGGCACCGGCAGTCTGATGGTCGCAGTGGCGCTCGTCTGAGAATGTCCGGGAAATCGCGCCGGCCCCGTGCCTGAACTTGCTGTCTCAGCAGGCTCAGGCCGGGGCCGAGTTGTGTCACCTCATTACCTCATGCAATATTTGAATTTGCCTATCTATTCACCCGTTACTAGTCTGATAGCCTGTCACTTGCGCGAAGCCGCGACCTGCAGCGGCTGAAAAATCAGGGGTGGATGGATGAAGTTCGATGCGGCTGGCTGGCTCGACGATGCAGCCCGGGTGGCTTCACCCAACCTCTATCCGGGCGCCAATGCTCGCGAAATCATCGTCATGCATTATACCGCAAGCTATGAAGCTGCTTCGGCAATTGCCACCTTCAAGAAATCGGGCGGAGCGAGTGCCCATTTCGTAGTCGATACTGACGGTTCGATTACCCAGATGGTATCAACCAACGACGGAGCCTGGCACGCCGGTTTCGGGCTGTATGATGGCCGAGCCAAAGTAAATACGTTCTCGATCGGCATAGAAATCGTCAACCCCGGCTACCATTTCATGTCCACCGACGGGACCTACCTCAACTGGCAGCGCAAGCCGGTCACCGCGGCCAGGCTTGCACCTTTTCCCGGAATGCTGGAGGCAAAAGATCCCTGGGTCGGGTCCGCGAAAGCATTCTGGCCGCTCTATCCCGAGGCGCAGCTGCTAGCAGTCGAAAAGCTGACACGCGCCCTGCTCAAGACCTACAAGTCAATTGTCGATATCGTTGGACACCGCGATGTCGACACTGTTCGCAAGATAAAGGTCGATCCCGGGCCAACATTCCCGATGCTGCGGTTCCGCAAGCTCGTCGATCATCGCAGCGACGAGATCGAAATTGTCACATTCGTAGTCAAATCCTCAAGCGGAACGCTGAATGTGAGGGGCGGGCCGGGGACCAGCTTCGAGCCACTTAATTGGGGCCCGTTGCGCAATGGGCAACAGGTCGAACGGCTCGAGGCGCGCGGCGAATGGTACCGGGTGCGTCGCTGGATCGAAGGGGTGGCAAATGAAGGCTGGGCCTATGCGCCCTACCTTGCTCCGGTGAGCTAAACTGGCGCGTTTTGCCCGTACATTGCTTGTGGATGGTTCAGGGCAAAACGGCTTACGTTTTCCGGCCCGAAAGCCTATAGGCGTGCCATGACCAGCGAGACAGAAACCACTCCGCCAAATCCGGCTGCAAACGCACCCAACGCCAACGAATACGGCGCAGACCAGATCAAGGTGCTCAAGGGCCTCGATGCCGTGCGCAAGCGGCCGGGCATGTATATCGGCGATACCGACGATGGCTCGGGCCTGCACCACATGGTGTTCGAGGTATCGGACAATGCCATCGACGAGGCGCTCGCGGGGCACTGCGACCTCGTGCTGATCGAGCTTAACCCCGATGGTTCGGTCTCGGTCGAGGACAACGGCCGCGGCATTCCCACTGGCATCCATGCCGAGGAAGGTGTTTCCGCTGCCGAAGTCATCATGACCCAGCTGCATGCCGGCGGCAAGTTCGAGAACACCAGCGACGACAATGCCTATAAGGTCTCGGGCGGCTTGCATGGCGTCGGCGTCTCGGTGGTCAATGCGCTGTCCGAGTGGCTCGAACTGACCATCTGGCGCGATGGTGAAGAGCACTGGATGAAATTCGCGCACGGTGATGCGGTGGAGTCGCTGCGGGTGGTCGGTCCGGCGCCGAGCGACGGCAAGGGTGGCGTCAAGAAAGGCACGCGCGTTACGTTTCTCGCCTCGAACGAGACCTTCAAGAACGTGCTCGAATTTGATTTCGAAAAGCTGGAACATCGCTACCGCGAGCTGGCTTTCCTCAATTCGGGTGCGCGCATTCTGCTGCGTGACCGCAGGCATGTCGACGTGGCGGAACATGACCTGTTCTACGAAGGCGGTATCGGCGCCTTCGTCGCCTATCTCGACCGCAACAAGATTCCGCTGTTGCCGGAGCCGGTGGCGATCAGTTCAGAACGCGACGGCATCGGCATCGATGTCGCGCTCGAATGGAACGACAGCTACTACGAAAACGTCCTGTGCTTCACCAACAACATCCCCCAGCGCGATGGCGGCACGCATCTGGCGGCTTTCCGCGCCGCGCTCACCCGGACGATCAACAGCTATGCCGAAAAATCGGGCATCCTGAAGAAGGAAAAGGTCCAGCTTACCGGCGATGACATGCGCGAAGGGCTGACCGCGATTGTCTCGGTCAAGCTGCCCGATCCCAAGTTCTCGTCTCAGACCAAGGACAAGCTGGTCTCGTCCGAAGTGCGCCAGCCGCTTGA
Organism: Alphaproteobacteria bacterium; assembly: GCA_964202645.1. GTDB lineage: Bacteria > Pseudomonadota > Alphaproteobacteria > Sphingomonadales > Sphingomonadaceae > Novosphingobium. The sequence goes on from CAXNKI010000181.1 coordinate 3,331, forward strand.
AAGCCTGATGGCCGACCGGATGAGCGATTGGCTGGAGGAAAACCCTGCCAATGCCCGCGCGGTGATCGGCAAGATCATTGACGCTGCCGCCGCGCGCGAAGCAGCCAAGAAGGCCCGCGAACTTACCCGCCGCAAGGGGGCGATGGACATTGCCTCGCTGCCCGGCAAGCTGGCCGATTGCCAGGAGCGCGATCCGACCAAGTGCGAATTGTTTCTGGTTGAGGGCGATAGCGCCGGCGGCTCGGCCAAGCAGGGCCGCGACCGCAACATCCAGGCGATCCTGCCGCTCAAGGGCAAGATCCTCAATGTCGAGCGCGCGCGCTTCGACCGGATCATTTCTTCCAAGGAAGTCGGCACGCTGATCCAGGCCATGGGCACCGGCATCCGCGACGAATTCAACCTTGAGAAGCTGCGCTATCACAAGATCGTCATCATGACCGACGCTGATGTCGATGGCGCGCATATCCGCACCTTGCTGCTGACGTTCTTCCATCGCCAGATGCCTGAGATCATCCGCGCAGGGCACCTCTTCATTGCCCAGCCGCCGCTCTACAAAGTGAGCAAGGGGCGCAGCGAGGTCTACCTGAAAGACAACGATGCGCTTGACCGCTATCTGGTCGAGGCAGGCCTCGCGGGCCGCTTGCTGGAAACCGCTGGCGGCACGCGCGGCGGGGCAGAGCTTGAGGCGCTGGTCAAACATGCCCAGCAATTGCGCAAGCTGATGGCATTTGTGCCGCGCCGCTATGATTCGGCGATTGTCGAGGCGCTGGCGCTGGCAGGGGTGCTCGATCCGGATCTGGACCGGGCTGGCCGCGAAGTGGCTTTGACCAAAGCCGCCACCTGGCTCGATATCGGCGAACGCGATGCCAAATGGACTGCCGCGATGACCGACGAGGGTAACGTCACGGTACAGCGGTTGTGGCGCGGCGTTACCGATCACCATGTCATCGAAGCGGCCTTCCTGACCAGCGCCGAAGCACGCAAGCTGGCGCGGCTGGCTGGCGAGCAGGCCGATGTCTATGCCTCGACAGCCATGCTGGTGAAGTCGGCAGCAGTCGCAGAGGAAATTGTGGAAGCCGACGAT
>CAXNKI010000182.1:0-4407 GCA_964202645.1 Alphaproteobacteria bacterium
GGAAGGTCCGAAGGCCTGTCCCTTCAACCTGCTTTACTGGGACTTCATTGCCCGCCACCGTGATTGGCTGATCAGGAACCCACGCATGGCTCAGATGGTGAGAACCTGGGATCGCTTCGCGCCCGGCAAGCAGACGCAGCTAAGGCGCGATGCCGAGGCCTTTCTCGCCGACCTTCGCTGAGCGGCAGCGGTCCGAGCAATACTTCACCTGATCCCAGTCCCGCACCCATTTCTTGCGCCAGGCAAAGGGGCGTCCGCAGCTCAGGCAGAGCTTGCTCGGCAGATCGCCCTTGCGCACCATCCGGGTCATGGCCTGCGGGCTGACATCATGCGAGCTTCTGCGGGGCAACGGCGCCCTTCATGCGCCGGGAAAAATCCCAGCTGCTGAAGCGGTCCGGAGCGATACGGATCGCCACCTCCTGATCAATCTTGGACAGGAGCCCGCTCGCCAGCTTGCTGTTTGAAGCGATGCCGTAACGATCAAGCAGGCGTTTGAGGATTGCTCCGCCGCGCTCAGGGTGCAGGCTGGCGCGGCCTTTGCCGCGAACGCCGCGGTAGGGCGGCAGATCGCCCGCCACTTCAAACCCGCAGCGCTGCTCTTTCGCCAGAAGGCCGATCACATGGGCATTTGCCTGCGTTGCGCACCAGATCGTCCCGTCATCATAGAGAAACCACAGCGACAGGACCAATGGGCATCCAGTGGAATCATTCACGGCCAGGCGAAGAGGGATGCAGCTTTCGGCCATGAAAGCTGCGATTTGTGTTTCAGTCCAACAGTCACCCATCCGATTTGCCCCTTTGGCCATGTTGAGCCAAGCCCCCTCAAGGCTTAACCGAGCCTCATAATTACAGGGCGGGGCTTTAAGCCGACAGTCATATAAGGAACAAATATCATGACCCAGTACTATGAATCCAAGCGGGTTGCGCTTGCCGCAGTTGTTGCCCTAGCCGCGCACGTCGCCACCTTTGCGGCGGTATTGCTCTGACCAACCATTAGCCATCCGCGTCACGCAGCGGGACGGAGGCTAGCATAGGTCAGGCATGATTACCTGCCCAAAGCGACCCAAGCAGAACGAAAATCAATCCCCTACTGTTGCGTTTGATGGGCGAACAGGAAGTTCGATGCGCGCTTACCGGCTTGCCGCTCGGCTATGCTGGTGACTGTGACGACTCGCAAATGCGCGCCTCGCCAGACCGGATAGATAGCAAGGGCCACTACACGGCGGACAACATCCAGCTCGTTTGCTGGTTCATCAATCGCCGGAAGGGAGCGGACGATAACCAATTGGCGCTGCGACTGATTAGAGCTCTCCGTCAAACAGGGTGATGGCATTGGAATGGCGCTACCAGACATTCAAACGCCGACCGCTGAATGGCATAAATTGGTCGGTTCCGGAAGCCGACACCAACGAATTCGAATGTCCGCTGTCCGGTTTTCGTGTCTGTGAAGCCGTCGTTCCGGATCGTCCCCAAACACCGCCAATGTAGAACCAGTTGAAATGGCTTTGGCGATGTCCGCTTCCAGGCCCCGTGATCGTTGTCTTAAAGGACTGCAATGTCATCGTCACGCGACTGTCTCCATTCCGACCCCGTTCCGTAACCGCGCGCCGCTAGCCCGCACGCTCAAACAGGGAACTGGAGGGCTCAACATGCAAAATTCACCAAAGGCCAGCAGCTGGGCCATCGCGACCTGCCTTGCTGCCGCTATCGCCACTCCCGCGCTCGCGCAGTCGAAACAGGTGACGACCCCAAACGTCACCAGTGCCGATAGCGCGGCCAGCGTGACGCTCAATGGCGCGGTGTTCGTCAACAAGGGCCTGGTCGGCGCTGGCCGGCTCGACGCCAACACCCGCGATTTCGCCGGTGAGACGCTTGGCAGCTTCTCGGGCATGGCGCTCGATCTCAAGACCTGGCGTCGCAATGCCGACGGCAGCTATGCCGGCACCATCTTCACGCTGCCCGATCGCGGCCCCAATGATGTCGGCCCCTTTTTGGGCACCACCGATTACCGCAACCGGGTGCATATCAGCACGATAACCTTCCGCCCCTCCACCGGCACGGACGCGCTGCCGCAGGCGACTGCCTCGCAAAACCAGGTGACGATCACGCCAGCTGGCGGCTTTTTGCTGACTGACACAACAGGTGCGCCGATGACCGGCAAGGACCCCGGCGCGAACACGATCACGCGCGGCGGCATCGTCTATCCTAGCCCACTGAGCGGCGAGGGTGCGGGGCGGATCAGCCTCGATTCCGAGGCCATCGCTTTCCTTCCTGACGGCTCGTTCTACATCTCCGACGAGTATGCCGCCGGGATCTATCGCTTCGACGCCAGCGGCCGCCAGATTGGCGCGATTCAGACGATCCCGGCGCTGCTGCCGCGCACTGCCGGCGCAATCAACTTCAACAGCGTGACTGCGGGGCAGACCGGCCGCCGCAACAACCAGGGCCTGGAGGCGTTGTCGATCACGCCGGACTACCGACGGCTGGTGACAATCCTTCAGAGCGCGACGGTGCAGGACACCGCCGGCGCTGCCCAGCAGACTCGCAACAACACGCGCATCCTGGTCTATGATATCAGCACCAATCTGACCCCGGCCAACCCGATCGGCCATTACGTGCTGCAATTACCGGTGTTCAACAACGCCGGCAACGGTGCACCCGATCGCACCGCCGCTCAGTCTGAAATGCTCGCGCTCAACGACAGCCAATTCCTCGTGCTTTCGCGTGACGGGATCGGCCGCGGTGTGCCGCCATCGGGCAGCCCGACCCCGGTGTTCAAGAGCGTACTGCTGGTCGATACCACCGGCGCGACCAACCTTGCGGGCACCACCTACGAGACCGGTGTCACCCCGCTTGCTACCGGCGGCACGCTGGTCTCCGGTATCGTCCCGGTCCAGCAGGTCGAGTTGGTCAACATGCTCAACCCGGTGCAGCTCGGCCGGTTCGGTATGAACCTTGCGACCACGCCGACCAATGCAACTTCGCTGTCGGAGAAATGGGAGGCGATGGCGCTAGCGCCCGTACTCGAGGAGGCTGCGCCGCATGACTTCTTCCTGTTCGTCGGCAACGACAACGATTTCGTCGCCGCCAACGGCTTCATCAACGGCCAGCCGTTCAACGCGGCGCTCACCGGCGCGAGCGGGACCGGATCCAACGACAGCGTGCTGCTGGTCTACCGGCTGACGCTGCCGACTTACGTCGACCCTCTGGCGCTTTCGGCGCTCAAGGCCACGGCACCCGATGTGCTCTATGGAACGCGAATGGCGCTCGGCAGCCTTGGTGCAAGCACGACCCAGCCGGCGATGCGGTTTATCAACGCGCAGCGCGGTCTGCCAGCACCCGCCACCCGCCGGCGCGCACAACTCTGGCTCGACGGCGAATGGAGCAAAACCGGCGGCAGTGCGAGCGCGCTCACCGGTCTCAAGGCGGAAACCACTGGCGTGACATTCGGGGTCGATCTGCCGCTGGGTGACGGGGTGCGGGTCGGCGCCATGGGCGGCTATCGCAAGCTCGATGGCAGTCTCGCATTCGGTGCGCCGCTTGATGTAAACGCATGGACTGCTGGCATTTATGCCGCTGTTCAGCTGCCTTCGGGTCTCTATGCGCAAGCCTCGGCGGCGTGGCTGGGTGATGCGAAGATCAAGGCAATCGGCCGGTTTTCGGCCTATGGCCAACAGGCTACCGGCAAGACCAGGGCCGATGGCTGGGCGGCAAGCGCCGAGATCGGCTTCTCGCTACCTCTCGGCAAGGCCAGCCTGACGCCGTTTGCGGCGCTGGATTATGTCGACCTCGGGGTCGACGGCTATGTCGAAACTGGCGCGTCGGTATCCAACTTCGCCTACAGTGCGCGCAGCATTAAGAAGCTGGCCGCGAGTGTCGGCGGCGAGCTCGCCGCAGAGCTGGGCGCGGTGCGCCCGGCGCTGCGCGTCGGCTACAGCGTCGAAAACGAGAGCGGCGACGACAATGCGACCGTGCGCCTCGCTGCGGCCCAGCACAGCATGGGCACGGTGGCGTTCGCGCTCGCCGAAACCGAACGCAACAGCGCCTTCGCCGAACTGCGCCTCGCCATGCAAAGCGGTCCGATCTCGGGTTATGTCGCCGGCCGCGGCCGCTGGGGCCGGGGCGACGACGATACCCGAGTTGTGGCGGGCATCGCCTACGCGTTCTGACGAGGGAGGCACGGTGCCGTCAACGGGCCGATTTGGCGCAGCGAGCGTCGGCTATGTCGGCGGGTCCGGACTGGCAGGTTTCGGGTGGAAATTGTGAAAAGCTGCCGTTAGCCGCTTTGAGAAGGACTCACCCTGCTCGCCAGGCAATGATGGACTGTCCGTCGTCACAACATTTGGCACACTTTGCGGCTTAGATTAGCGGAGTGCGGGCATCGTCAGGGGGTTGATGTTAAGCGGC
>CAXNKI010000183.1:0-4393 GCA_964202645.1 Alphaproteobacteria bacterium
CAGCACCTTGAGCTTGCGCTGAATGTCGCGGTCTTCCTTGGTCATTGGAACCATCCTCCTGGCTGCCTATCAGCAGCATGAAAGATGTCCCGCGAGACTGTACAGCCCTACAAGAACCTCTATCTCCTGCGTTCGGACAAGATCGACCATTGGGAAGGTGGCCAGTTGCTTCTGGAGCCCAAATACCCCTGGGAGTTGGTGCAGATTGGCAACTGCGGCGCTCCGATCGAGCTTGACGAAGGTTGGCTGATGCTCACCCACGGGGTTGGAGCAATGCGCAAATATGCCATCGGTGCGGCGCTGCTCGACAAGCATGACCCTTCGATTGTCCTCGGCCGCACCGCCAACCCGATCCTTTCGGCGGCCGATGAAGACCGCGAGGGTTATGTACCCAATGTCGTCTACACCTGCGGTGCGATCCGGGTGGGCGACGACCTGTTCATGCCCTACGGCGTGGCGGACAGCTCGGTGTGTTTTGCATTCGTGGCGATCAGGGACATTCTTGACGCCATGGTCTGAACGCCGCTCAGCTTTGATCGGCGCGCGCAATGCCCTCTCCGTCGAGGTTCTTTGCAATGAATGCCCAATTGACCAGGTGGCCCAATATGGCTGCGGTGTAGTCTGGGCGAGCGTTGCGATAGTCGATGTAGTAGGCATGTTCCCAGACATCGAGCGCGAACAGCGGCACCATTCCGACATGGGCTACCGGGGTGTCGCCGTCGTGGAGCGAGACGATCTTGAGCGCGCTGCGCTCGAGCACCAGCCAGACCCAGCCGCTGCCGAAATGGGCTGCTGCTTCATCTGCCAGCGCGCCGATCAGCTCCTTGCTGGTTCCGTAGCCATCGGCAATCAGCGCCGCGAGCTGTCCGGATGGCGGACGGGCATCGGGGGCAAGACACTGCCAGAAGAAACTGTGGTTCCACAGCTGCCCGGCATTGCTGTGTAGCGCGCCCGGCTTGGTGTTGCGGATCAGTTCGACCAGAGATTGCTCGCCGAGTCCGGCTTCGGCCGCCAGTTCATTGGTTTTGTCGACATAGGCCTGATGATGCTTGCCGTGATGAAAATCGAGCGTTTCCGCCGACATGTGCGGGGTAAGCGCCAGGCGCGCGAATGGCAGTGGCGGCAGTTTGAACGGCATGAGGTAATCCTGGGCGTTGTTGCTCTGGGCCATTCAACGCGCCAACGCGCCGAATGTTTCATCGCTGCGCCCGCACATCTATCCACCAGCGCCGATCAGTTCCCGGCCGATCAGCATCCGCCTGATCTCGTTAGTGCCCGCGCCGATATCGAGCAACTTGGCGTCGCGCCAGAAGCGCTCCACCGGCCAGTCCTTGGTGTAGCCCGCGCCGCCCAGCGCCTGGATCGCTTCGCCCGCAACTTTGACAGCACTTTCCGAGGCAAACAGGATCGCGCCCGCAGCATCGAAGCGCGTCGTCGCCCCGGCATCGCAGGCGCGCGCGACCGCGTAGATATAGCTGCGCGCCGAATTCAGCGCTACGTACATGTCGGCGACCTTGCCCTGCATCAGCTGGAACGAGCCGATGGTTTTGCCGAACTGCTTACGCTCGCGCACATAGGGAAGCACGACATCAAGGCAGGCTTGCATGATTCCGGCCGAGATGCCGGAGAGCACGACGCGCTCATAATCCAGCCCACTCATCAACACGCCGACGCCGCCATGGAGCGGGCCCATGATCTGTTCCTCCGGCACGAAGCAATCGTCAAACACCAGCTCGGCAGTCGGCGAGCCACGCATACCCAGCTTGTCGATCTTCTGGCCTATCGAGAAGCCCGCCATGCCTTTCTCGATGAGGAATGCGGTGATCCCGCGCGAGCCCTCGCCAGCTGCGGTTTTGGCATAAACTACCAGCGTATCGGCATAGGCGGCATTGGTGATCCAGAACTTGGTGCCATTGAGACGGAATCCGCCGGGGACGGCTTCGGCGCGCAGCTTCATCGAGACGACGTCTGATCCAGCACCGGCTTCCGACATCGCGAGGCTTCCGACATGTTCGCCCGAAATCAGCTTCGGCAGGTAACGCGCCTTTTGCTCGTCTGAGCCCCAGCGGCGGATCTGGTTAACGCAGAGGTTCGAGTGCGCGCCGTAGGACAGCCCGACCGAGGCGCTGGCGCGGCTGATTTCTTCCACTGCGACCATGTGTTCGAGATAGCCGAGGCCAAGCCCGCCCCATTCTTCCTCGACCGTGATGCCATGCAGCCCCAACGCGCCCATCTGCGGCCAGAGGTCATGTGGGAACCAGTCCTCGGCGTCGATCTTGGCCGCTAGCGGCGCAACCTTGTCGTCCGCAAACCGCGCGGCGGCATCGCGGATCATGTCTGCCGCTTCACCGAGGGCAAATTCCAGTTGCATGGGCGCATTCTCCTAGCCCGACAGTCACGGACCTCTGGGCCCATGCTAGGCCGGATCGAAACAGATGTGGAGGTCTGAAAGGCTGCGGAACGAATAGGTCGGCTCGAAACGGTATTGCCGGGCTCCGGGAGGGCCATGTCTGGCTTCATTGATGCGGATATGGGCGATCCGGCCGAGTAGTCGCTCGATGGCGATGCGCGCTTCCATCCGCCCCAGCGGAGCGCCGATGCAGCCGTGGATGCCGCGGCTGAAGGCGAGGTGGTCGCGCACCCCGGGTCGCTCTATGTCAAAATCCGCAGGGTCGGGAAACTTCGCCGGATCGTTGCTCGCCCCGGTCAGGCAGACAGTTACCAGCGTTCCGGCGGCCACCGGCAGATCGCCGATCCGGGTGTCGATCAGCGCGAGGCGATAGGCGACTTTGACCGGCGCATCGTAGCGCAGCACTTCTTCGAGGAAATCGGGGATGCGGGCAGGATCGGCGCGCAGACGGTCCTGCAGCGCCGGGTCTTCGGCGAGGAGCAGCACGGCCATGGCGATCAGCCGCGAGGTGGTGTCTTGCCCCGCGCCGAACAGGAAGCGCGCGAGGTTGGAAATGGCATCGAATTCGGGTTTGCTGCCATCTTTGAGCGTCGCATGGACGAGCTCAGACATCAGGTCGCCGCGCGGCTCTTCCAGCCGTTCGTGCAAGTATTGATCGAAGCGCGGCTTCATGAAGATCAACGGATCGGGGCCGACTTTATGCGGGGCGTCGCCTGCCACCTGGCTGGGCGGCGCGCCGATCAGTTCGAGCAGTTCCGCCCGGTCTGCCATGGGTATCCCCATCAGGTCGGATATGGCGTAAGTGGTTGTCGCATGGGCATATTGCGGCATCACGTCGCACGCGCCGCTGGCTGCGAAGTTGTCGATCAGCCGGTCGGCAAGATCGTGCAGGTAGTCCTCATTGGCTTTCAGCCGCTTGTAGGTCAGCACTCTGCCCAGCAGTGCGCGAAGGTCGGCGTGCTGCTTGCCGTCCATGCAGGCGAGATGATCTGACCAGGGCATTTCGTGGCGATGGGCATCGAGCTGGTCGCGGATGTCGCTGCCCTGTGGCGTGAAGGGCAGGCCGGGGATCGGGCCAACGACGGAGCAGGCCGAGGACCAGACATCGCCCTTGCCATTCAACACTTCGAGCGCAGCTTCATAGCCGGTAACTATCAGCGTACCATGATGGGCCTCGTGCACTACCGGGCCAGCGGCTCGCATCAGATCGTAATAACTGCGCGGATCGGCGATTACCGCTGGATCGGAATAGAAGTCGGCTGCGCTCATTGCTCGGTTCCTTGCGATGCATCGGGTTCGGCCAGCGCTAGGAAGGCGCTGATTGCGGCCATCGCCTCGGGATGGCCAGATGAGACGCCAAGCTGCTGTTCGCGGGTCAGTGTCAGCGCGAGGCTGGTCGCGAGAATCGCCAGCGCGGCAGGGGGCAGGGGACTGGCCGCCGGGTGGGCGCGCAAGGCAGCCTCAAGCATCTCGATCTGGATCCGCCGCGATTCCTCGATGAAGTGGGTTACTTCCTGACGCAGATCCTCGATGCGATGAGCGAGCGCGGTGAATTCGGAAATCAGGCGCGCGTCGGTGGTGTGGATGCACATGTCCCAGATCTCGCGCAGCGGCGCTGACGACTGCGCCGCTTGCTCCAGCCGCGCCAGTTCGCGGGTCGACAGTCGTTGGAACATGGCGGTGATCAGCTCGTCCATGGTTAGGAAGTAGTAATAGACCAGCCGCTGCTTGGCGCCGATGCGATCGGCGATGCTGCGCGATGTCAGCGCGGCGTGGCCTTCCTCGCGCAGCACCGCCTCGGCGGCATCGAGCATGGCGTGCCAGGTCTGGGAACCAGGCGCGGCCATGCGGCGTGCTGGCTTTTGGTCGATCGCGAGATTCTGGATCATTGGCATATCAGTCCCGGAAATGCGGCATTACATGCCTTGCAAATAGGCGCAGCTCGTCAATCTGCCGCGCAGGATCCGGCACGCCGGTGGGGGT
>CAXNKI010000184.1:0-4391 GCA_964202645.1 Alphaproteobacteria bacterium
GCCCAGGCAATGGTCGAACTTGGAGACCATCAGCAACACCTTGCGGCGCGTATCGGCAGGGCGAATTGCCCATTCCATGCCTTTGGTTGCCGCAAAGGCGGCAAACGCGGCCCGCAAGGCCTCGGCATCGCCGGGCAGGCTGAACGCCAGCCGCATGAAGAAGCGCTGCGCTTCGTCATCGCCGAACTGTTCGGAATCGATGATATTGCCACCGTGATCGGCCAGCAGCCGCGCAACCGCTGCGACCAGCCCCGGCTGGTCTGCGCAGGCCAGTGTCAGGATGTGGACATTGGCGTGCAAGGCATTCTCTCCTGATGCAGTTGTATCCGTGGCCGGGCCTGTTCAATCAGTCAGCCCGTGCGGTCAACTGCAAACTGTGCCGCTTGCCCTTCGCGCCGGGCTGCTTCACAATTGCCGTCAGGCGACTCAAGCTCCGGCCGGTTGCAGCAAATTCCAGACAACGGGAGAAAACCATGACCGACCTTGCCGCTATTCCGCTGACCCGCATCGACGGTGCGGCTGACAGCCTTGCCAATCACCAGGGCAAAGTCCTGTTGGTGGTCAATGTCGCCTCCAAATGCGGGCTGACACCGCAATACGAAGGGCTGGAGAAGCTCTATCAGGAAAAGAAGGACGCCGGGCTCGAAGTGCTGGGCTTCCCCGCCAACGATTTCGGCGCGCAGGAGCCCGGTACGCATGACGAGATAATGGAGTTTTGCAAGGTCAACTATGGCGTGACTTTTCCGCTGTTCGCCAAGGCGGACGTGACCGGTGCGGGCAAGCAGCCACTCTATGCAGCACTAACCGCAGCCATGCCTGACAAAGAAGGCCCGGCGGCCGAGTTTCGCGAGCGGCTGAAGGGTTATGGCATGACCCCGACCGAGGACCCGGAAGTGCTGTGGAACTTCGAGAAATTCCTCATCGGCAAGGATGGCCAGGTCGCTGCGCGTTTCGCGCCGGGCACCGAGCCCAGCGATCCCGCGCTGCTGAAGGCGATCGACAAGGCCCTCGCGAAATAGGGGGCTTCTGCAGCACTGCCGGTTTAAGAGACTTTAGGCGACCTGAATGTCGAAAGTGAACCAGGCGCCCGGGCCGTAGTCATAGAGTTGCACGCGCCCCGGGCTCGCATGCGCGGTGTAGGCATTGGATGATCTGCGATCAAAGCCCGAGGCTTCGCTGCCCTTGATCTCGAGGCTGACGTAGGCCTGCTCACCGGCATCGAACAGCTCGGGAAGCGCGCCGCCGAATTGCGTGCCCCGGTCGCCGTCATAGCCCTGCAACTGACTGCCGCGCGCTTCCGCGGCGATCTGCAGGTCGCTGGCTGAGGAATGGTCGTGCATGCCGGCCACCTTCTGGCCGGAGATGAAGGCATAGGCGGCGGCGGCGACCATGGCGCGGGTGTGAGGTTGCATCGTGCCTCCTGGCATCGCGATAAAGGAAAAAGCAAGCGGCGTTTGAGCCGGGAGCCTCGAGGGCTTAAACTATGCGGTCCGCATAGAGCAGCCGCCCGCCTGACAGGTGCCACAGCGCTTCGTTGAAATCGCCCTGAGACATTGCAAAGCAGCCCTCGCTGCGGCCGATCTTGCCCCAGTGTGCGGCCATGCTCGGATCGACATAAGGCGCCGGATGCATGACAATTGCGCGGTTGAGCGCGTTGTAGTTGTCACTGTCCATGCCTTCGAGGCGGATTGAGGTGCCGTACTTGCCTTTGTACCACTCGCAAGTGAGATAGGCCCCGCGCGAGGTTGCTTCGGAGCCCGGTGTGTTCGAAAATGACTTGAGCCAGCCATCGTGCTGCGGATCGGAGCCGCGCCCGTGGGCCACGAGGAACGAGCGGATGACCCCGCTTTCCAAGTTAACGAAATGAAACCGCGGCTGCGAGGACGACCGGGCGAAATCAGCAATTCCAACAATATCGCTGCGCCACACTTTCGCACCCGCGCGGCCTAGCTCGCGGCGGGCGATTTCGACAAGACGGCGGTTATAAGCGGGATCGTAGGTCGGCACCGACGGTGCAGCCTCGACCAAGGCCGCCGGTGCCTGAGTCTGTGCTGCTCCGGCAAAGGCCCGGTCGAATTCGCTCGTCAAGGGATCGGTGACAGCTTGCGCAAGCGCACGACCGGGCAATGCGAGAATTGCTCCCGCAGTCAGACCTTGCTTGAGAAGGTCGCGTCGATTCACACCCCGATTCACAAAGCAGAATATAGTCTCGGTGGCGCAAACTTGCCAATTTCGGGGGGGGATTTGCGGCGAATTGCACTGAATCAGAGATACGCCGAGCAATCCGGCGCTCCTGCCAGCAGGTTAACCAAGGTTGTGCAGTGCGCCTTTGCCATGCTGGCACCGGTGGGGTAGAGGCGCGCAATGGACGCCGAAACGGTTCGCGAAACCCCTCCTCCCGACGCTGCTGCCCAGTCGGCTTCTGAAACCAGGCCTGCACGCAGCCTTGGTCCTTTGCGCATGATCTGGGCGGCTGCGCTCGCCTATCCGGGGCGAATTGCCACGGCTCTCGCCGCGCTGATGGTCACTGCGGCGGCGACCCTGGGCATTCCCTGGGGTTTCAGCCAGATCATCGACAAGGGCTTTGCCCGAGGCAGTGATCCGGCAACGATTGAACACTGGTTCTACATCCTGCTGGGCATCGTCGCGGTGCTGGCGGGAGGAACGGCGGTGCGTTTCTATTCGGTCTCGTGGCTGGGTGAGCGTGTTGTCGCTGACATCCGCCTGGCCGTGCAGGCCAATCTCCTGAGGCTTGCGCCGGGCTTTTTCGAGGAGAACAGCCCCAAGGAGATCTCAAGCCGGATGACGGCCGACACGGCGCTGATCGAACAGGTGGTGGGCACCACGGTTTCGGTTGCGCTGCGCAATGCGATCATGGCGGTGGGCGGGATCGGTTTCCTCTTTGCCCTTGCCCCCAAGCTGACGCTCGGTCTGGTGATTGCCATCCCCGTGGTAATCGGCCCGATCGTCTGGTTCAGCCGGCGCCTTCGCAATGTCTCGCGCTTCAGCCAGGACCGGGTGGCCGATATCGGCGCGCTGGTTGCCGAAGTGCTGGGCGCGGTTAAGATCGTGCAGGCTTTCAACCAGGAAAAGCGCGAGGCAGAGCGCTTTTCCCTCGCAGTCGAGCGCAGTTTCGCCACGGCCAAGCGGCGGATCACCATTCGCGCAGCAATGACTGCGGTAGTCATGTTGCTGGTTTTCGGCGCGCTGACTATCTTGATGCGCGAAGGCGCGCTGGCGGTTGGGCGCGGCACGATCAGCGGCGGCACGATTGCCGCATTCGTGCTTACCGGCGGGCTTGTCGCGGGCGCTTTTGGCTCGCTTACGGAAGTCTATGGCGATCTGGTGCGCGCTGCCGGCGCCGCCAGCCGGCTCAATGAGTTGCTCAACGAAAAGCCCGCCATCGCCCCGCCCGCGCGGCCAATCACGCTGCCTCAGCCGGGGCGCGGCCAGCTGACATTCGAGCGGGTCACGTTCCGCTATCCCTCGCGGCCCGAAGTGGCAGCGCTCGCCGACTTTTCGCTGGCCATCGAGCCGGGCGAGACTGTCGCCATAGTCGGGCCTTCGGGAGCAGGAAAGTCGACCCTGTTCCAGCTCGCTGAGCGCTTCTACGATCCGCAGGCCGGCACCATAAAGCTCGACGGGGTACCGTTGACTGCCGCCGATCCCGCCGACATCCGCCGCCGCTTCGCGCTGGTGCCACAAGAAGGCGTGTTGTTTGCCGCCGATGCCCGCGACAACTTGCGTTATGGCAACTGGGAAGCCGATGACGAAGCGATCTGGGCCGCGGCGCGCGCGGCCAATGCCGAGAGTTTCCTGCGCGATCTGCCGCAAGGGCTCGATACGTTCCTTGGCGAGGACGGCGCGCGGCTGTCCGGCGGGCAGCGCCAGCGGGTCGCGATTGCGCGGGCCCTTCTGCGTGAAGCGCCAATCCTGCTGCTCGATGAGGCGACCAGCGCGCTTGATGCCGAGAGCGAACGACTGGTGCAGGATGCGCTCGACCGGCTGATGGCCAGCCGCACCACGCTGGTCATCGCGCACCGCCTTGCCACAGTGCGCGCAGCTGACCGGATCATCGTGCTCGACAAGGGCCGCATCGTCGAGGAAGGCACACACGACGTGCTCAGCCGCGCTGGCGGGCTCTATGCCAGGCTGGCCGCGCTGCAATTCGACGAAAGACCATTGCAGTCCGCTGAATAGTCTTCCCAGACGGTCAGGCGGCACTTAAGTCGGGGCATCATCGGCGCCGCTTTGCGAGGCGGGCCTCGTCATACGGGAAGCGCAAATGCAAAATTTCACTATCCGGCTTCTGGCCGCGTCGGCGCTGCTCGCGCTGAGTGCTGCTGCAGCCAGCGCTGAAACCGCAACGCCCCAACCCGGGCCATCCCCAG
>CAXNKI010000185.1:0-4375 GCA_964202645.1 Alphaproteobacteria bacterium
ATGCAGCGTTATGCCCCGCACATCAAGGGCGCCTGGGCTTTCGAGGTTGAGCCCGCGCCCGAGCTGAAGCGCGAACTGGTCGCAGCACTGATCGCGACGTTTGCCGACTATGCAGCGAGCGGCCGCCCGCTGCCGCCGGCACCTTCGGACGAAATGCTCCAGCGCATGTGCAACGGCGCGGTGGGCACGTCGATGCCGGCGGAATATCTGCCGATGGTGCGCGAGGAGCTCAATTTCGACCGGACCGATGCGAAGACGGTTCATTGGCGCAAGGCGCCCAACGCGGAATTTCTCGCCAGGTTCCAGGTGCTGGTGATCGGTTTGGGCTATTCCGGCCTCGCCATGGCGGCGAAGCTGAAAGAGGCTGGCATTCCCTTCATCGGCATCGAGAAGAACGCGGATGTCGGCGGCACCTGGTTCGAGAACACCTACCCCGGGGTCGCAGTTGACACGCCCAATCACTTCTATTCCTATTCCTTTCGCACAAAACCCGACTGGGACCACTATTTTGCCCGCGGCGATGAGATCCTGGCTTACATCCGCACCTGCTACAGCGAGATGGACATTGCCGATCACATCCGCTTCGAGGAGCAAGTGCTCTCGGCGGTCTGGGACAAGGCCGCTGCCAGATGGCAAGTCACTGTCCAGCGCAAGGATGGCTCGCAATACACCTTGAGCCCCAATGCCGTGGTCACAGGCTGCGGCTTGCTCAACAATCCTTCGATCCCCGACATTCCCGGCATGGAGCGCTTCAAGGGACCGATGTTCCATTCGGCGCGCTGGGACCATACGGTCGACCTGTCAGGCAAGCGCGTCGTGCAGATCGGCACTGGTGCCAGCGGCATGCAGATCGGCCCGAAAATTGCCCCCAAAGTGAAGCAGCTCACCATCTTCCAGCGTTCGCCGCACTGGGCACGCTACAATCCGCTGCTTTATGCCGAGACCGGCGATGCAGTGAAATGGGGCCTCGCGCATGTGCCCTATTACACCAAATGGTACCGGTTCCTGCTGCTGTGGGCGACATCGGACCTGGTGCTGCCGAACCTGCGCAAGGATCCCGACTGGAGCGAGCCGAGCCGCTCGCTCAATGCCGCCAATGCAGCAGTTCGCGAGCAGCTGGTCGCGCATATCACCAAACAGGTAAAGGGCGACCCGGAGCTGCTCGCCAAGATCGTCCCCGAGTTCCCGCCCTATGGCAAACGGATGCTGCGCGATTCGATGTGGTATGAAGCGCTCACCCGCGACAATGTCGAGCTGGTGACCGGCGCGGTGAAAGAGATTACCGCTACCGGCGTGGTCGACAAGGACGGCGTGGAACATCCCGCCGATGTCATCATCATGGCGACCGGCTTCAAGGCGCAGGCGCCGCTTGCGCCGATGCATGTCGAGGGCACGAAAGGCACGATCCGCGATGCCTGGGGCGATGACAACCCGCGCGCCTACCTTGGCATCACAGTCCCGCATTTCCCCAACATGTTCATCCTCTATGGCCCCAACACCAATGGCGGCCACGGCGGCAGCGCGGTGTACAATTCGGAATGCCAGGTGCGCTATACGATGCAGGGCCTGCGCGAGCTGATCGAGCGCGAGGCAGCCTCGGTCGATGTGCACGAGGAGTGCTTCGAGGACTATAACGCCACGGTCGATGCCGAGCATGACCAGCTGGTCTGGACCCATCCCGGCGTGAAGAACTGGTATCGCAACAAGGCCGGCCGGGTAGTGACCAATTCACCCTGGCCGCTGAGCAAGTACCGCAACCTGACTGCTGAATTCAATCCTGAGGACTATGAAATTCAGGCCTGAAGCATCGCGCGAAAAAGTGGTAACCGGTTTTTCGCAAAGAGCGATGCGGCATCAGACCTGAAGCGCGTCGTTCATCACGGCTTCGCGCAGCTCGGCAATGCCCATCTTGAGTTCAGCCGAGGTGACGAGAATTTCCGGGTAGGCTGCCGAGTGCTTGCGCGCTTCGACCAGCGTTGCCGCCAGCGCGGCGTCCAGATCAGCGGCCTTGATCTTGTCGGCCTTGGTCAGGACAATGCGATATCCGACCGCGGCCTCGTCGAGCATTTTCATCATCTCGGCATCGACCGGCTTGACCCCGTGGCGTGCGTCGATCAGCAGCAGGGTGCGCTTCAGCACGACCCGCCCGCGCAGGAAATCGCGCACCAGCCGCTTCCAGTTCTCGACCACCTTGAGCGGCGCCTTGGCGAAACCATAACCTGGCATGTCGACCAGCATCAGCCGGGTCGGATCGCCCACTTCAAAGAAGTTGAGCTCCTGCGTGCGCCCCGGCGTCACCGATGCCCGCGCAATCGACTTGCGGCCGGTGAGCGCGTTGAGCAGCGAGCTCTTGCCGACATTCGAGCGCCCGGCAAAGGCGATCTCCGGCACGTCCGGGTCAGGCAGATACTGCAGCGCAGGCGCGCTCTTGAGAAACTCGATCCGCCCAGCAAACAGGCGGCGGGCTTCTTCTGCCTGATCGGTCGTCGTCACGACTTCTTGGCTGCTGCGGCCCGCTTGGCGTCGGCAGCTTCCTGATCGGCCATCGCCCGCATCGCCGGATGCCTAGCGTAAAGATACTTCTGCTGGGCAATCGTGAGCAGGTTGGATGTGATCCAGTAGAGCAGCAGCCCGGCGGCAAACGGCGCCATGACGAACATCATCATCCACGGCATGATCGCGAAGACCTGCTGCTGCACCGGATCAGGCGGCGCGGGATTGAGCTTGAACTGCAGCCACATGGTGATGCCCAGGACAATGGCGAGAATGCCGATCCCCAAGAAGGATGGCGGCGTGAACGGCAGCAGCCCGAACAGGTTGAGCACCATCAGCGGATCGGGCGCGGAAAGATCCTTGATCCAAAGATAGAACGGCTGATGGCGCATTTCGATCGCCAGGATCAGCACTTTATAGAGCGCGAAGAAGATCGGGATCTGCAGGAAGATCGGCAGGCAGCCGGCCAGTGGATTGACCTTTTCCTGCTTGTAGAGCGCCATGATCTCCTGCTGGAGCTTTTCCTTCTCGTCCATGTAGCGCTCCTGCAGCGCTTTCACTTTGGGCTGGATCGCTTTCATCGCTGCCATCGAGGTGAACTGGCGCTGGGCGACCGGGAACATCAGGCCGCGCACGATCAGCGTCAGAAGAATGATCGCCACACCAAAGTTGCCGGTCAGTTCGAACAGCTTGAGCAGCAGCGTGAAGATCGGTTTTTCGAACCAGCGGAACCAGCCCCAGTCGATCGCGAGGTGGAAATTGGTGACGCCGCTTTCCTGATAACGATCAAGTACGGCGCTTTCCTTGGCACCCGCGAAAAGCCGCGTGGTGCGGGTCTGCTTCTGGCCGGGGGCGATGCTGGCATCGGGATAAAACAGGTTGGCGAGGTAAATACCCTTGCCCATTGCGCGGAAGTCGCTCGTCGCCTGTGACTTTTCGGGGATCAGCGTGCTCATCCAGTAGATGTCGGTGAAACCCAGCCAGTCTGGCTTGCCGGTGTTGGCGAGAACGCCGCCCGCCGCTTCGGTCACTTCGTCGTAGTTCGGGCCAAACGACACTGCCTGGTCGAAGCTCCCCATTGGTCCGGCATGGACGTTCCACGAATCCAGGCTTGCGGTCTTGTCGGTACGGTTGATCTGGGCAATTTCGCGCAGACGCAGCGGCGCAGTGCCGGCATTCGTCACGGTCTGCGTCACCGTCAGCATGTAATCGCCGTCGATGTCATAGCGGATGGCGAAGGTCTGGCCGGTGGCGTTGGCCCAGGTCAGCGTAACCGGGCTGGCTGGCGTAAGCCGCGCGTCCTCAGGCACTGTCCAGACGGTCGCGGCGCTGGGCAGTTCGATACCCGACCCGCCCCAGCCGAACTGGGCGAAATGCTGCGCCGGGGTGCCCAACGGCGAGAATATCCGCGCCGGGCCACTGTTTTTGCCCATGGTATCAGTGTGGCGGTTGGCGGTCAGATCGTCGATCATGGCGCCTTGCGAATTGATCGAACCCGAAAGACCCGGCGCGGCGATTGCCACGCGGCCGGGCACGGCCAGCGCAGTCTTGAGATCGCGTGCTTCTTCGGCGATGTCAGCAGCGCTGGTCAGCCCACCTTCGCGCGTATGCTTGACGGGCGCGTCGCTGGATGCCGGGCTGGCTGAAGCGACCGGCGCGGGCTTGTTCGCATTCGGATAGAAATACCGGATCCCCGCATCCCAGCCGAACAGGATCAGCGCGGTGAGCACCACCGCCATGATGATATTGCGCTGATTGTCCACTTGGGCGTCCCTAATTCTCGAATAGCATTGCGAAGGGTCAGGGCACCGGATCGTAGCCGTGCCCACCCCACGGGTGGCAGCGCAATAGCCGCTTCGTTGCCAGCCAGCCACCCTTAATC
>CAXNKI010000186.1:0-4366 GCA_964202645.1 Alphaproteobacteria bacterium
GGATCGCCCTTGCCGGCCTGCGCCCGCTCCAGCGCGGCGAGCATTTCGGCCCGCAGCAGGGCAAAATCGCGCTCCACTCCGCCATCGCGGCCGATCAGCACATGGTCGGTATCGGCAAGTCCATGCACCGGCAGTAGCTCGCGCACCAGCACACGGAAGCGCCGCTTCATGCGGTTGCGGACCACGGCATTGCCGATTTTCTTGGTTACGGTGATGCCGAAGCGCAGCCCTGCGCCATCATTGGGACGGGCGAGCAAAACGAAACCGGGCCGCGCAACGCGCAGGCCCTTGTTTGCGGCGAGGAAATCAGCGCGCCGCGTCAGAACCGCGGGCTTGACCTGAGGAATCAGGCGGACAGCTTCTTGCGACCGCGGGCCCGGCGGGCGCGCAGCACATTGCGGCCACCGACCGTCGACGAGCGATGGCGAAAGCCATGGCGGCGGGCGCGGACGAGGTTGCTGGGCTGGAAAGTGCGCTTCATGTCAGGTCTCGATAATGCTGAATGTCGTCTGGCTACCCGCAGGCAACCTCTTCAAGGGCTGGCCCGTTAGTTTACCGCCAGCCCAG
Organism: Alphaproteobacteria bacterium; assembly: GCA_964202645.1. GTDB lineage: Bacteria > Pseudomonadota > Alphaproteobacteria > Sphingomonadales > Sphingomonadaceae > Novosphingobium. Next base: position 568 of record CAXNKI010000186.1, read on the forward strand.
AGTCAAGACGGGCGTCAAGGCGGGTGTCGCGCCGAAGGGGTGCATCCAGCCGAACCCAGCGGGCCATTTCACGGTCGCTGAGCCATTTTGCGTCGGCATTGGGCACCGAATTGGTCATGGCATAGAAAGCGCGGGCCTCAGGCTCACTCATGCCCATTTCGCGATAATAATCGATATAGGCGCGGTTCTCGGGCGAATCGGGTGCATAGTCCCTGGGCTCAAGGCCAAATTCATCGGACCAGCTGTGGACCGCGAATTCGGCGCCGGGATCGGCGATCCGCTGCGCACCGGCAAGAAACAGCTCGACCGCGCCCGAACGCACCGAGCCGCCGGGCGGCACATGCGTGGTCATCCCGCGCGCATGGATCATCAGGCCCAGCCGCAAGTTCGCCCGGTCATCATCAGTGCCGGGGCACTCGACCATCTCCAGCACCTTGATGCCGGGATAGGCGCGCAGCATCGCGGTGAACTGGCCCGGCGAGCGCTCGTTGGTCGCATCGACCAGCACGGCGCGAGTGCTGTCCAGCACACGGAACGGGCCAAAAGCGGCGAGGCCTTGCGGAATGGCAGGCGCGGGATGCGCCTCGACAAAGCGCTCGCTGCCAGTCGCCGGGACCTCGACGATATCTTCGCTGACGATCTGATAGACGATCGCCTGCGCCGCTGCGGGCTGCGCGGCAAACGCGATGAGAGCGAGGGAAATGGCGGCAATCTTGCGCATGGCGGCATCATTGCGCCCGCCAGCCTTGCGCGAATCCTCATGGCAAAGGTTAAGATGGGGTTTGCCGTAAATCTCTGCCCCTCGACACCGCGCGCCTGCTCGGGCATCAAAGCCGCTGAAACATGGGGTAATTGGCTTGGTCGCGCTGGTATCGACAGTCGCCTATCTGGGGCTTGAGGCGCGCTCGGTCGAAGTGCAGTGCCAGATCGCCCCCGGCCTGCCGCGTTTCAATGTCGTTGGCCTGCCGGACAAGGCAGTTAACGAAAGCCGCGAGCGGGTGATCGCCGCGCTTGCCGCGATGGGTCTGTCGTTTCCGCCCAAGCGGATCACGATCAATCTTTCGCCGGCTGACTTGCCCAAGGAAGGTTCGCACTACGATCTGCCGATTGCGCTGGCGCTGCTTGCCGCGATGGGCGTCACCGATGCCGAACAGCTGGGCGATTTCGTCGCGGTGGGCGAACTGGCTCTGGATGGCCGGATCATTGCGACTCCCGGCGTGCTGCTCGCGGCGATCCACGCCAGCAGCACTGACAAAGGCCTGATCTGCCCGGCGGCGCAAGGCGCGGAAGCGCGCTGGGCGAGCGGGGTGCCGATCGTCGCCGCGCCCGATCTGATCAGCCTGCTCAACCACCTCAAGGGCACGCAAGTGCTCCCCGTGCCCGAGCCCGGCGAGGCCGAGGCGCGCGCACACGGCCCTGATATGGCGCAAGTCAAAGGGCAGGAGACCGCCAAACGCGCGCTGGAGATCGCGGCGGCAGGCGGGCACAACCTGCTGATGATCGGCCCGCCCGGTGCAGGCAAATCGCTGCTCGCCGCATGCCTGCCGGGCATCCTGCCAGACCTGACCTCCGCCGAGGCGCTGGAGGTTTCGATGGTCGCCTCAATTGCCGGAACGTTGGAAGAGGGCCGAATCAGCAAAGCGCGCCCGTTCCGCTCACCCCACCATTCGGCCTCGATGGCGGCGCTTACCGGCGGCGGCCTGAAAGTGCGACCCGGCGAAGTCAGCCTCGCGCACCTCGGCGTGCTGTTCCTCGATGAGTTGCCCGAATTCCAGCGCGCCGTGTTCGATTCGCTGCGCCAGCCGCTCGAGACCGGCGAAGTCAGCGTCGCACGGGCCAATGCCCATGTCACCTTCCCGGCGCGGGTGCAGCTGATCGCGGCGATGAACCCGTGCCGCTGCGGCTATCTCGGCGATGCCGCGCTGGCCTGCAGCCGCGCGCCGCGCTGCGCCGCAGACTATCAGAGCAAGGTTTCGGGGCCTATGCTTGACCGCATCGACCTGCATGTCGAAGTCGAAGCCGTCAGCGCGGCGGACCTCACCCTGCCCCCGCCCGCTGAAGGCTCAGCCGAAGTCGCCGCCCGCGTTGCGGCGGCGCGGCGGCTGCAGACCCTGCGGCTCGACGGCACCGGCATGCGGTCCAACGCCGAGCTCGACGGCAAGCCGCTCGAGGAACACGGCATGCCCGACGAGGCGGGCCGCAAACTGCTGGCCCAGGCGGCCGAAGCGATGCGTCTATCGGCACGCAGCTACACCCGGATGCTGCGCGTTGCGCGCACGATTGCCGATCTGGCTGGCGCGGAGACGGTCGGGCGGATTCATATTGCCGAGGCGCTGAGCTATCGGCGGATTGCACCGAGGGGGTAGCTGCATGAAGCGTCTGATCATCGGCCTAGCCTTGCTGGCCAGCCCCGCTTCCGCCGCGCCAAGTCTGGTCGGCAATTACCGGCTCGCTTCAGGGCCCGATGTCGCCGGAGCGCTTGAGATCGCTGCGGATCACCGCTTTCGTTATTTCCTCTCAGCCGGCGCGCTTGATGAGCAAGCGGCGGGGCGCTGGACGGATGAGGGCGGCAAGGTCTGCCTCTATACCGAGCCCCGGCCTGTGCCCCCGCAGTTCACGCTCACGCCCCGCTCCGCGCCGTCCGGTGAGGTGCCGACGCTGCTGGTGAAATGGCCGAATGGCCGGGGCATTGCCGGTGTCGATTTCGTCATCGGTTTTGACAGCGGCGAGCCGCTGACTGGTTACACGCAGGACTATGGCTGGACGATGCCGCAAGACGACAGCCGCGTGCCGCGCTGGATCGAGCTGGCGGTGCCGATGCATGGCCTCAAATCGCCGCGCCTCATGCTGGACGGCGAGGCGCGCGGGACGATCAATGTCTTGCTTACACCGAATGACCTTGCCGTCGTCGATTTGCAGGGCGCATGTCTTGAGGCGCGCGACCAGGCCTTTTTCCTGAAACGTGGCGGCGGGGAAATGCGCTTCGTGCGGGCCGGTCGCTAGTCCGATCCCGCTCGCCGCGCCGGATGCCTATTCCTTGGCCGGAGCGGTTTCCTCATGAATGCGCTGGCGGGTCTTCTCCGCACCTTGCTCGATTCTGTCCCCTGCGCGATCTGCCGCGGCAGCGGCCTTGTCGGCCGCGGCGCTGACAGCAGCAGCGGCATCGCCGACCGCCTCGCTCGCCTTGGCAGCCGCAACGCCAGCATCGGTTTCGGCTGACTCGGCTGTCTTGGCGGCATTCTCCTGCGTGCGGTCCGAACAGCCGGCAAGCGCTGCTGCGGCGAGCGATACGGCGAGCATAGTTGATTTTATCATGGGACCTCCGGCATTGATCGTCTCGGGGACAATGCGCGGCAAGACGATTGATTCCCCAGGGCATCGCCGGCGCCAATTTCATCCCCGGCTTCGAGAATGGTTCCTGTGATCGGACGAGTGAACCGTCGCCGTAATCCCGCTCAAACCTGCTTCAGTCCCATGTCGGCAAGAGTCCGCTCGATGGTTTCGCGGGTGGCTGTCGGGGCGAAAGGGAACGAGGCAAGAAAATCCCGCGTGCTCAGTCCGGGATCGCTGCGGCGTGCGCGGGCCAGCCAGTGCGTCGCATTGTCACTCTCCCCTGCCAGCCCGGTCGCGACGGCAGCGATCAGCGCGATATGCTTGTGCGCACCCGGCGAGCGGGCAGCGCGCTCGGCGAGGCGCGCAGCCTCGGCATAGTCGCCGCGCACGACCCGGCTGAGCGCCAGGGTCGCCAGCATTGCGTAGCGCAGGGGGTCGAGCGGGCTCAGCTGCAGCGCAAGCCGGG
>CAXNKI010000187.1:0-4354 GCA_964202645.1 Alphaproteobacteria bacterium
GAATTCATCGTCCGGCTGGCGGAGGCGGGCCGGGCGTTGCGTATCGGCCACACGCTCGATCCGGAAACCCAAATTGGTCCGATCGTCAGCCGGGGCCAGTTCGACCGGGTCTGCTCCTACCTTGCGCTCGGTCCGCAGGAAGGAGCCAGCGTGGCGCTGGGCGGTGCAGCAATCACCGCGCCGGGCTATGCCGGGGGCTTTTTCATTCCGCCTTCGATATTCGGCCAGGTGGACGATGCCATGCGCATTGCGCGCGAGGAAATCTTCGGCCCCGTTGCCTGCGTGATGCCATTCGACAGCTTCGACGAAGTGATCGCGCGCGCCAACGACACTGAGTTCGGGTTGGCCGCAGCCGTCTGGACCCGGGACATCACCCGCGCGCACCAGGCGGTGAAGCGCATCCGCGCCGGCACGGTCTGGGTCAACCACTATGGCGCAATGGATCCGGCGATGCCTTTTGGCGGCTTCAAGCTGAGCGGCTTTGGCCGCGAGGGCGGCAGCGAGCACCTCGACTCATATCTGGAGACCAAGGGCGTTTGGATCAGGACTGTCTGATCAGGCCAGTTTCAGCAGGGGCCTATTTCAGCAGGGGATTTTCCTCGAGATTTTTCAGAACCCCGACAATTACATCGCGCGCCGGGCCGCAGGTTGAGCCGGCCATCAGGGTGAAAAAGCTGCGCAGCAGTTCATACACTAGCTGGTCATCGGGGATCAGGCCTTCGGCCCAGGCATGCGCGGTGGCATAGCGCAGCCGCACCAGCATCGCGATCAGGTCTTCGGCATCGATCCAGGGAGCCAACTGCCGCTTGCGATCGAGTTCGAGGATCCACGGCTCGTGACTTTTGCTGGCGATCTCGTGGATCGCCTTCCGGATTTCCGGATCAACATTCGACGAGAAATAGATGTTCATCAGCGCGCGGGTGTAGTTGCGGATCGACAGGTTGCGCCGGGCAACGATCACCAGCCGCTCGATCATCCATTCCAGCGTGGCACCTTCATTCGAATAGTCGATCCGGCTGGCGTAATCCTCGAAATACTTGCTGATCGCCGAGGCAACCAGGTGCTCCTTCGACTGGAAGGCATTGTAGAGCGTGCGCTTGGCGACATTGGCGCGCCGGGCGACGTCGTCCATCGACAGGTTGGTGATCCCGACCTCGCCGATCATCCGGCGGGTTTCATCGAGGATACGGTGCCGCCGGGCGATGATCGAGGGGCTGGCATAGCCGGACGAGCGCGCGTTACTTTCGGCTCCGGAGGGCAGTTCGGCGGAGTTGGCAGCATCTCTTCGATCGAGCATGCCTTGTAACTGTCATGGATTTTGCAGAGCGCCAAGACTGATTTTGCAATTTGATGCAAAGCTGTGCGCAGGAAAGTTTGTTGCGCCATGCTGCACTCTAGTGCAAAATTGGCGCGGAACCATCTGGGAGAGAATCGTTGGCCGGTCCACTCGCGCACTTGCGCATCATTGAAGCTTCGCGCCAGACCCCCGGCGCCATTGCCGCCATGCTGCTTGCCGATCACGGTGCCGAAGTGATCAAGGTGGAGCCCACCGGCGGTGACTGCTTCGCGCGCGATCTTACCCGCAAGGGCTGGGACCGGGGCAAGAAGAGCGTCGAAATCGATCTTCCCGCAGGCGCCCCGGCCTTGCGCGGGCTGCTCGCCACCGCAGACATCTTCATCCATGCCTTCAGCGCACACGAGGCGCTTGCGCTGGGCCTTGATGAGACGAGCCTCGCGCGCGATTTCCCTGCACTCGTTTCCTGCGCGCTTACGGCCTACGGCGCGAACACCCCTTTCGCGGTGCGGCCTTACGGCGAATCGCTGGTCGCAGCGAAGCTCGGTACCATGGTCGACAAGGGCAGCTCGCACCGCGCCGGGCCGATGTATCTCGGCCACCCCGCGCTGCACTATGGGCTGGCATTCCTCGCGGTGATCAATGTGCTTGCCGCGTTGCGCGCGCGCCGGTCGCTGGGCGTGGGCCAAGGAACCGAAGCCTCCCTGATGGACGCATTCCTCGCGCAGAGCCCGATGAACCACTGGTGGCAGGAAGACGGCATTTCCTACATCAAGAAGGGCGATTCGGGTGCGGCGGACCGCTTCGGCAACGTGCGCCTCGTCACCGGCATGTTCGAATGCGGCGATGGCCGGTTCTTGCAGATCCACACCGGTTCGGGCGGGTTTAAGCCGGCATTCGACATCCTCGGCTTCGGCGACCGGATCCAGACCTGCAAAGGACTGGAAATGGCCGTGCCGCTGAATGACGATGAATACCAGTGCGCTCGGGTCGAGATTTTCGATGCCTTCAAAGCGCGCCCGCGCGACGAATGGATCGCGCTGATGCAGGCAGCCGACGTTGCCGCGCTGCCGGTGTTTGAGCCTGGCGAGATCCTTCTCGACGAACAGGTGGAATTTGCGAACATGCGCATCGCCATGCCCGATGCGGACTATGGCACGATCTATCAGGCTGCACCGGCAGTGCGCTTTGCCGAAACGCCGTGCGACCTGCCCCGCCCCGCCCCTGCGGTAGGTGCGGACAACGCCGCACTGCCTGCGCTTCTGGGCGCGGCGGCGCGCAAGACGGGCGCAAAAGTGCGCGACATTTCCCGCCCGCTGGAAGGCGTGCGGGTGGTCGATTTTTCCTCGTTCTTCGCAGTAGGCTTCGGTGGGCGCCTGCTTAATGACCTCGGCGCCGATGTGATCAAGGTGGAAACCCCATCGGGCGACCAGATGCGCCCGTTGCCTGACGTGTTCGACGCCGCCAATCGCGGCAAGCGGGATATTGCGCTCGACCTCAAGACCCCCGAGGGGCTTGAGGCAGCGCTGCGGTTGGTCGCCACTGCCGATGTAGTCACGCACAACCTGCGCCCCGGGAAGGCCGACAAACTGGGTATCGGCTATTCCGCGCTCAGGGCGATCAAGCCCGACCTCGTCTATCTCTACCTGCCCGGCTATGGCTCGGCAGGGCCAAAATCGCTGCTCAAGGCCTTCGCACCGCTGATCAGCGGTTGGGTCGGTCTGCTCTATGAAGCAGGCGGTAAGGGCAATGCGCCCAACCGCTCGGCTTTTGGCAACGAAGACTATAACAATGGCTTCCTCGCCGCCGCTGCGGCGATGATGGGGCTGGAAAACCGCGACGAGAAGATCGCGCGCGGTGGAATGGGGGGCGAATATGTCGAATGCCCGCAGCTCCATTCAAGCCTTTGGACTACCTCCGAGCATTTTCTCGATTCCGGGATGAAGCCGGTTTACGGGCTGACGCTCGATAAAGAGCAGCAGGGCTTCAACGCGCTCGACCGCATCTACAAGACGAGCGACGGCTGGGTGTGCATCGCTTGCCGCCAGGATGATCGTTTCACCCGGCTCGCTGCGGCTACCGGCGCGGTCAGGGGCGATGACGCGGCAACGAAAGCGCATCTTGATGCCTGGTTTTATGCGCGCACCAGCGAAGAAGCCTTTGCGGCGCTCGATGCGGCCGGAGCGCCCGCCGAAGAGGTCTGCGAGACCATGTGGATCGACGAGGCGCTGCATTTCGACTGGCTGGAGGCAAGCGGTCGCGTGCTCGACAATCGCACATCGATGTATGGCCACATCCGCGAATTCGGGCTGTTCAACCAGCTCTCGCTCACTCCCGGCAAGGCAAGCGGCGACGGTCCGCGGCTGGGCGAACACAGTGCCGAGTTGCTCGCCGAAGTGGGCTATTCGCCGCAAGAGATCTCCGACCTGATTGCCCGCCGCATCGCCATCCAGCCCACCGATATCACCTCGCGGATCGAATCCGCGGTCAACGCCTGAAGGGGCCGGCCCATGCAGCTAAACTTGCGCTATGACATGAACAGCCCAGCATTCGGGGCGCCGCATGCCGAGCTCTATCGCACCGCTATCGAACAGGCGGCGTGGGCAGACAAGCTTGGCTTTACCCAGGTATTCCTCGCCGAGCACCACGGCGCGCCGGACGGCTATTGCCCGAGCCCGATGGTTCAGGCCGCTTCGATTTTCGCAGTGACGCAGAAGCTTTACGTCCACCTCTCGGCGCTGGTGGTGACCATGCACGATCCGCTGCGGCTCGCCGAGGACCTCGCGGTTCTCGACAACATCTCGAACGGGCGCATCTGGCTGACAGCCGGGATGGGCTACCGGCCGCATGAATTCGAGATGTTTGGCAAGGACATTACCAAGAAGCTCGGCCTGATGAATAAGGCGCTCGACACGATCCGCAAGGCCTGGGGCGGCGAGCCGTTTGAATATGAGGGCCGCACGGTGCGCGTCACCCCGCCGGGGGTACAGCCTGGTGGCCCGAAGATATATATGGGCGGATCGACAGAAAAGTCGGCATTGCGCGCGGCCAAGGGCGGCT
>CAXNKI010000188.1:0-4353 GCA_964202645.1 Alphaproteobacteria bacterium
GAGCTCGAACGGCGCTTGGTGCCGTGGACAATATAGCCCTTTTCCAGCAGCAGCCGGGCCAGATAGGCACCGTCCTGTCCGGTGATCCCGGTAACGAGCGCAACTTTTGCCATGTGGAAGCCTAGGGTCAGGACTCATTGATTGAGCCAGAAGATGACTGTGGCGGCGATGCAGATGGCGGACATGAAGGTGTGGGCGCAGCGGTCATAGCGGGTGTGGATGCGCCGCCAGTCTTTGATTTTGGCGAACAGGTTCTCGACCAAGTGGCGCTTCTTGTAGACCGCTTTGTCATAGTGATATTGCACCTTGCGGTTGGATTTTGGCGGGATGCAAGGGGTGATACCGCGCTCTGACAGCGCGGCGCGGAACCAGTCACTGTCATAGCCTTTGTCGCCCAGCAGTTCCTTGGCGCGTGGCAGGGCATCGAACAGCAGAACAGCGCCCTTGTGGTCGCTCATCTGGCCCTCGGTGAGCATCATCACGATGGGGCGGCCTTCACCGCCGCAGACTGCATGCAGCTTTGAGTTCAAGCCGCCTTTGGTGCGCCCGATACATCTGAGAAGAGCCCCCCTTTTAAGAGGCTTGCCGCCGTCCGGTGCGCCTTCAGATGCGTGGCGTCGATCATGATCCGGTCAGGCTCTCCGGCCTGTCCCGCCAGTTCGACAAAGATGCGGTTGAACACGCCCAGGCGGCTCCAGCGGATGAACCGGTTGTAGATCGTCTTGTGCGGCCCGTAAGTGCGCGGTGCATCGCGCCACCGCAGGCCGCTCTTGATGACAAAGATGATCGCCGACACAATCAGCCGGTCATCAACCCGCGGAATACCGTGCGACAGCGGAAAATACGGGGCAATCCGGCGCATCTGCGCCTCGCTCAGCATAAACAGGTCATCCACAAGCAGCACCTCCCGGTACCGCCATTGAATCAACCCCCAACGCATCATGTAAGCAACTTAATGGGTCCTGACCCTAAGGAGAATAAGGCCAAAGCGAAAATCCATAGTGCGGGGTTCGGATCAAAAAATGCTATGCCAGCACATACACCGGACGCAATGACCAAGGCGAAGCGAAATTTCTGTCGCTTTGTGCACAGTAATTCGGTGAATTGAAGGTCGCGATTTAACCCAAAGCCTGCCCGCAGATAAGCGCTAAGATGTGTATAAATTGCCCAATCCATTGCTGCTGCGGTTGTGGCTCCTACCAAGATCAATGCGAGCAAGATCATGTCAACAGCCGGTATCTACAAAGAAGTTTTCGACCATCCCCGCAGCGCTACCATAGGCAGCTTCGGAATTACGGTGACAGGTGCAATAACCCCCAAACATACCGCACTTCCGCCCGCCTGACATTCCCAACTCGTCGCTTGCTGCACCGTTCAGCGGGGACACGCAATAGCCCGTCCATCCTCTCGGCCTGTATTGCCCGGGGGCACGGAATACCGCGTCCCCGATCTCGCGCGCACCCCCAGCGTGGTTGATAAATCTTTACCATTCCCCGCTAGGCCGCACACATGGGTGGCAGCACGACACAGCACAATACGGCGCATAACTTTGCCGAACGCGTAAGGACCGCCGTGTTCTGGCGCTGGGGCAGCCAGGTGCTCGCGCAGATCGTCACCTGGACGGTGACGCTGATCATCGTGCGGCTGTTGACCCCGCACGACTATGGCCTGTTCGCGATGACGCAGACCGTGCTGACCGCGCTCAATTTCCTCAACGGCTATTCCTATGCCAGCTCGCTGATCCATTCGAAGCAAGTCGATGACCGGCAGATCAGCCAGGTTTTCGGCATGTTGCTGGTCTCCAACGGGTTGCTGGCAGCGGCGCAGTTCCTGATGGCGCCGCTGGCGGCGGACTATTACGGCCAGCCGATTGTCGGCACTATCCTGCGCATCCAGGCGATCATCTTCCTGACCACGCCATTCATCGCGCTGCCTTCCGAACTGCTCGCGCGCGCGCTCGATTTTCGGCGGCAGGCGCTGATCTCGCTGGTCTGCACCTGCTTCGGCGCAGCCGTGGCGCTGTTTCTCGCCTGGCATGACTATGGCGTGTGGGCGCTGGTCTGGGCGCCGATCGCGACTTTCGTCACCCGGGGGATCGGGCTCAGCCTGGCCTGGGGCAAGCTGCTCCGTCCGGTCTTCGATTTCCGCGGCGCGGGCAAGATGCTCGGCTTCGGGGCGACGCTGACGCTTTGCCAGATGTTCTGGATTATCCAGAGCCAGGCCGACATCGTCATCGCCGGCAGGCAGTTTTCAACCCATAACCTCGGCATCTATTCCGAGGCGCTGTTTCTCACGCTGATTTTCACCGGGCGCTTCCTGCCGCCGCTGAACGAGGTGGCCTTCCCGGCCTATTCGGAGCTGAGCAACCGGGGCGAAAAGCTGGGGCCGGCGTGGATCAGCACGGCGCGGATGATCATGCTGATCGCAGCGCCTTTCTATATCGGGCTCAGCCTCGTTGCCGGACCGCTGGTGACCACTTTCTTCGGCCCCAAGTGGCTGGAGATGATCCCCATCGTTGCGGGCCTTGCCATCGTCATGCCGGTTATGGCGCTGCAGATCACCTGTTCGCCGGCCACCAATGCGCTCGGCCGGCCGGGCATCTATCTGTTCACTGGCGCCTGCGGCGCGGTGATCATGCCGGTGTGCTATCTGCTGGGGGCCGATGGCAGACCGCAGGGGCTGGTCAATGCCTGGCATATCGCGGCGCCCCTGCTGCTCGTGGTGACGCTGGCGGTGACCCTGCCGGCGATCGGCGCGCGGTTCATCGACCTGGCCCGGGCGCTGCTGCCGGTGGCCACTGCCTGTCTGATCATGGCCGTCTGCGTGCGCGCGCTGGAGACCACTTCGATCGTCAGCCTGTCGGCGCCCATCCAGCTGGCCGTGCTCGCACTGGCCGGTGCGAGCGTCTATTTCGCCACGCTGCGCCTGTTCTGGCCCCAGTTGCTGTCTGAAGTCTGGGCCAAGCTGCGCCAGCCCAAGGCGCAGGACGCGGCGGCAACACCCGCTGCGGGCACCGTGCAGGCCCAGCCGGGCTGAAGCGAAGCGACCGGACGGCAGGTGCCTCGCGCCATCGCTGGCAAATGCCTGCTGCCCTGCTAGAACCGATGGCCCAACCTTGAGGTCATCATGCTGCGCCGCACCCTTCTGCTATTGTCTGCCCTGGCGCTTGCCGCCTGCTCCGCCCAGCCCCGTGCGCCGCTGGCCAGCGCAACCGTCCCCGCCAGCGCCACAGCAAATCCCGCGCCCGCCCAGCCCGCGCCGCTTGCCGATCTGGTCAAGGCCGTCGACATACCCTTCGAAAGCTTCACCCTGCCCAATGGGCTGACCACCATCGTCCACACTGATCGCAAGGCGCCGATCGTCGGGGTGACGGTCTATTACCGGGTCGGATCGAAGCATGAGCCCCGGGGCAAGACCGGCTTTGCGCATCTTTATGAGCACATCTTCTTTCTCGGCTCGGAAAACGTGCCCAGTGTCGACAAGCTGCTTGAAGCCGCTGGCTCGTCACCCAGCAATGGCTCCACTTTCTTTGACCGCACCAATTATGTCGTGACCGTTCCCAAGGGCGCGCTCGATCTGGCCCTGTTCATGGAGAGCGACCGCATGGGCCACTTGCTCGGCACCATGACCCAGGACAAGCTCGACAAGCAGCGCGGCGTTGTCCAGAACGAGAAGCGCCAGGGCGACAATGGGCCCTATGGCCTGATGAGCTATGCCTCCACCGAAGGCCTGTTCCCCGTCGGCCACCCCTATCGCCATTCAACCATCGGCTCGATGGCCGATCTCGATGCCGCCACACTCGACGATGTCCGCCAATGGTTCCGCGATCATTACGGGCCCAACAACGCCGTGCTGGTGCTGACCGGCGATATCGACATGGCCACCGCACGGCCCATGATCGAGAAGCATTTCGGCGCGATCCCGCGCGGGCCCGATGTGCGTCCTGTGGTCGCTGGACCGTACACCCTGCCCGCCCGCGTAAAGCGCGAGATGGTCGATGCCGTGCCAGTGACGCGGATCACCCGCAACTGGACTGGTCCGGGACTTGGCGATCCCGATTCGATCGCACTTGAAGCCGGTATGCGCGTGCTCGGCGGCCTTGCCAGCTCGCGGCTCGACAATGCGCTGGTGCGCGGCGAGCAGCTTGCCGTTGCGGTTACAGCCGGCGCCCAGACGATGGAGCAGGTCGGCTTCATAGAAGTGACAATGGATCTGAAACCCGGAACCGACCGCGCCCGCGCCGAGGCGCGCTTCGACGAGCTGATTGCCGGGTTCATTGCCGAAGGGCCAAGCGAAGACGAACTGCGCCGCGCAATCACCGGCGCGGTGACCGCACAGATCGGCGCACTGGAA
>CAXNKI010000189.1:0-4315 GCA_964202645.1 Alphaproteobacteria bacterium
GTGGGCACCAAGGGTCTCGAAGTGCCCAAATCAAACTGGGCACTGCCGATCGATACCGCGCCCTATCATGGCTATGTTGTGACTTGCGGCATCACCTTCACTTTCGGCGGGGTCAAGATCAACACCGAGGCACAGGTGCTCGACTTGACTGACAAGGTGATCCCCGGACTCTATGCGGCGGGCGAACTGGTCGGCGGGATATTCTACCAGAACTATCCCGGCGGCACGGGCTTGCTCAATGGCTCGGTGTTCGGCAGGCTGGCGGGTAAGAACGCGGGGCAGGCCGCCAAAGCTGCCTGACAACTGCGAGGAGAGCGCTGCCATGACTACACTCGCAGAGGCACAGGCAGGAATCGGCGAGTTGCACGCGCGCTATACCGATGCGGTCTGGCGTCAGGATTTCGATGCCTTTGCCGATTGTTTCACACCGGAGGGCGAGTGGCGCATTTCGGGGCGCATCTTTCGTGGGCGGCAGGAAATCCGCGACGGGATTGCGGTAATCCTGGACAAGTTCCACGGCGTGCTGATCTCCTTCCGCACGCCGATCCTGACGGTCGGTGACGGGGTGGCCTCGGGGCGGACATATGTGGACGAACGCTGCGCCTGGAAGAACGGCAACACCAACATCTCGGTCGGGCTCTATTATGAGCATTTCGTCGAATCAGCCGGGCGCTGGCTGTTTGACTGGCGACTGTTCGAAATCCACTATCGCGGCCCCCCCGACATGACCGGCGAATTCCTGCCGCGCGGTGATTGGGGGCCGCCGCCAGGCATGCCGCCGCGCGATGCGGGGACGGGAGACATGGCGTCGGCGCGCTGGGGCCTGCCGCAAGCCGGCGAGGCTGGCGGAGGGACGGGTTGACCTGCAAGGGCTGTGCTGGACCAGCTAGCTATCAAGCAGGACTGAACTCCACCCATACCGGCGCGTGATCGCTCGCTTTCTCGCGGCCGCGATGTTCCTTGTCGACGCCGCAGGCGACCAGGCGGTCGGCCAGCTCGGGCGAGAGCAGCGCGTGATCGATGCGAAAGCCGTGGTCACGCTGCCAGGCGCCGGCCTGATAGTCCCAATAGGTCCATACTCCGCCGCCGGGATTGTGCAGCGCGATGGCATCGGTCCAGCCTCGGGCCATGAGCCGGGCATAGGCATCGCGCGATTCGGGCTGCATCAACGCGTCGTCGGCCATGGCGCGCGGTGACCAGATGTCGTGGTCGTTGGGGATCACATTGTAATCGCCGATCACCACGGCAGGGACTTCTTCGGCGGCAATCTGGGCCATGCGCGCTTGCAGCCGCTCCATCCAGCGCAGCTTGTAGTCGAACTTGGGACCGGGCTGCGGGTTGCCGTTGGGCAGGTAGATGCAGGCCACGCGCAGCCCGAAAACATCGGCCTCCAGATAGCGCGAGTGCTCGTCCTCCGGCTCACCATCGAGCCCGCGCCGCACTTCGACCGGCATGGTGCCATCGGCGAGGATCGCGACGCCGTTGAAACCCTTCTGGCCATGCCAGATTGCCTGATAGCCGATCTTTTCGAATTCGGCGGCGGGAAAGCCCTCGTCCTGGGTCTTGATTTCCTGGAGGCAGGCAACCGCCGGTCGGGTTTCCTCAAGCCATTCAAGCAGACGCGGCAGCCGCGCCTTGATTCCGTTGATATTGAACGAAGCGACTTTCATCACACCGCGAAGCTGGATCCGCACCCGCATCCGGCAGTTGCCTGGGGATTTTCCACCTTGAATGCCGAGCCGCCCAGCGATTCTACATAATCAACGACGCAGCCGCTTACCAGTTCAAGGCTCACCGCATCGACCACCAGCTGCACGCCGCCAGCCTCGGCAACGGTATCGTCCGGTTCGATGCCATCGGCGAGGCCAAAGCAGTACTGAAATCCCGAACAACCGCCGCCGTCGACCGAAAGCCGCAGGATCGCCGGCTTGGCCTGCTTGGCCGCAATCGCTGCCACGCGTGCGGCGGCGGAAGGGCTGAGTGTGATCGTTGCAGCTTGCATAAGTCGCGATGTAGGCATCCGCGCGGCTGGGGGCAAGTGCGCGGCCGCGAATGGCTCATGCTGTCTGGATATAATCGCGCATTGCCGCCGCTTCGGCCTCGATGTGATCGATACGGAATTTGACCAGATCGCCGATCGAGACGAAACCGGTCATCGCGCCAGCTTCGACCACCGGCAGATGGCGAATCCGCCGCCGGGTCATCAAGCCCAGCGCGGCCATGACATCGGTATCGGGTGCGACCGTTACTGCAGGCGCGGTCATCACTGCGCCGACCGGCATATCGAGCACCGCCGGTCCATCGCTGCTCAGACGGTAGACTACATCGCGTTCGGAAAAAATCCCGGCCACCGCGTTGCCCTCCAGCACCGGCAGGGCGCCGATTCGCTTTTCAGCCAGCAAGGCAACGGCCTGGCGCACGGTCATGTCGGCAGTGCAGCTGAACACCGCGCCACCGCGGCCTTCGATCAGACGGGCAATCGTCATTTCGACTCTCCCTTGTTTTCCAGCAAAGCGAACATGCCATCAAAGCACCGCGAGCGCCATAAGGGCGATCACGCTTGCTGCGGGACCGGCTAACGGGCAAGGGAGCTGACATGGCCCCACGCTCCCCACTCGACGATCCGGCAACCGCAGCCCATGCCTGGGCGCGTTACCGGCGGCTGATGCGCTTCATGTTGACGATCACCACGCTGATCGTCGGGCTCGCCTTCGTCGCGCTCTACCGCGAGAACGGCCTGGCCTCGGCGCATCTCTACATCGCGGCGGCCATCGGCATCGGCTTCTCAATGCTGCTTATGTCGGCGCTGATGGGGCTTGTGTTCCTGTCGAGCGGCACCGGCCACGATGATGTAATCGCTGATCCAGCTGCGCGCGATGATGAAGAGGCCTAATCTGCTGGTGTAAGGCGGAAGTCTTCAACCGGCTTGCCGCCGATCAGGTGTTCCTGGATGATCCGTTCCAGCACCGGCTCGGTGCAGCTGTGATACCAGACGCCATCGGGCCAGACGACCGCCACCGGTCCTGCCGCGCAGACCTTGAGGCAATCGGCCTTGGTGCGGGCAACGCCGCCGCCATGATCGAGCCCGAGCTCGCGCAGCCGCCCCTTGAGGAATTTCCAAGCGGCCGTGCCCTGCGCGCGCGGGCAGCATTTGCCTTTTTCCGGTTCGGCACAAAGAAAGATGTGGCGCTGGACCGATGCATAGCCCTCCTGGGCAAAATTCTCGCGGGCGGCGGCGATGCGCGGGCTGTCGTGGCTCATGGTTTCAGCGTCCATGCCTGGACGGCCGCGCGCCGCTCATCGGAAATTGCACTTGGTGCGCCTTGCCGAGTGGTTACCAGCGTCGCTTTTGCAAAAACCACTACCTGATCTCTCTGCATCACCAGCTGAGCGAGCTCGTAACTGGTGTTGCCGATCCGCGCGAGGCCGACATACATGTCCAGCGGCTCGGGAAAATGGCTCTGGCCGAGAAATTCGATTGCCAGGCTGACCACCATGGCGCTGCCTGCGCCATCGGCGGAAAAACCCCCGAAATCGGCCGACCGGTGAAAGCGTACCCGTGCTTCCTCGAGTAAGCTGGCAATCACGCCGTTGTTGAGATGCAGATTGCTGTCGAGGTCGCGGTATCGTGTTTCGATGCTGCAACGGAATGGATAGCGCGCAGGGTCAAGCAGAGCGGGTTCGGGTTTGGCCATCGTTTTCGGTGCTGAGGAGTGCCCGGGCAGGGCTATCCCCGCTTGCCTGCAATCCGCGCGATCTCGGCAGCGACCAGTCGCTCGACAATGCCGGGCAGATTGCTCTCAAGCCATTCCGCTAGCGCCGGGCGCAGCAGTTCGCGAACCAGCCCTTCGAGCGAGGTCTCGCCCGAACGGACGATTTGCGGGCGCGCGCCCGGCTCGGCGAGCATTGAGAGTGCGGCGAAGGAATCCTGCATCGACATACGGGCATCTTCGGTCAGGAGCGGGGCATTGCGAACTTCTGCTTCTTCTTGGGGAGGCACCAGCGCATCGTGCTCGATCAGCTCGTCCTCGCTGGCCAGATCGAACACGTCGTCCTCGTCTTCGGCCAGCGCGGCGTCATCAGCCGCTGCGCTCAATGCCGGAGCTTCGCCTTCGTTCTCGCGCTTGCGGCGCACTTGCGCGGCCTCGGCGCGGTTGTCGCGCGCGATGACTTTCTTGATCGATTCGAGGATTTCCTCAACCGAAGGTTCGCTGGCCTGGCCCATAGCCCTCATTCCTTGCCCGGCGGGATCATGCGCGATCCGCCTGGTTCATCTGTCTGCAACTGACCCATCCTGGGCCGGTGTGTCAACGGT
>CAXNKI010000190.1:0-4293 GCA_964202645.1 Alphaproteobacteria bacterium
GATGATCATGCCGAAACCCTATCAGTATCCGCATCCGCCTTGCTGGATGGCCGCGTCGTCCGAAGAAACCATCCGCATGGCCGGGCAGAACGGCCTGGGTCTGCTGTGCTTCTCGATCATGCAGCCGCTCGACAAGCTGGCCGACCTGATCCGGATCTACCGCGAAGAGCAAAAGGCCGCCAAGCCGGCCACACGCGTCCACACCAACAAGGTGGGCGTCTATACCATGGTCCATTGCACCGAGGACCGGCGCAAGTTCGATACCAACCGGGTCTGGGATTCGATCTGGTGGTGGTACAAGGGCACGGCCGAATTCATCCTCAAGTGGGAAATGGCGATGATGCCGCCCGAAGCGCAGGAAAAAGCCTTCCCGCTGCTCAAGGCTCAGGCCGATGGCGCCTTCGATATCCATTCGTTTGACGAGCAGGACATGGTGATCATCGGCACCCCCGAGGAATGCCTGCAAAAGTTCCTCAAGTATGAGGAAGCCGACGTCGATCAGGTGCTGTGCTACGTCAACTTCGGCTATTTGCCGCAGGAATCGGTGCTCGAATGCATCACACTGCTTGGTGACTATGTCATTCCCGAGCTGAAGGCGATGGGCGCCAAGCGGACTGCCAGCGGAATTGAGCGGTCGCTGGCGATGCAGGTGGCGGCTGAGTGATCCTGCCGCCCGAGCGCCCCGGCCGGCCCGCCGACCCCGACCTCGCCGCGCGGCGCGGGCAGATGCAGGCGGCGGTCGATGCCGGGACATGGAAGACCGCGCGGCCGCCCAATGAGACCACGCTTGCCGGGCGGCGGTGCTTGCGATTTGCTCCAGAAGGCGAGCCGAAGGGCTATCTCCTCCAACTCCACGGCGGCGGCTTCCGTATCGGGCGGCCCGAGTTCGAAAGCCTTTATGCCGAGGCGCTGATGGAGCGCTGCGGCATCGAAGTGGTGGTCCCGCAATACCGGCTCGCGCCCGAAGCACCGTTTCCCTCCGGGCTGATCGACGCTCTGGAGTGCTTCGATGCGCTGCTGGCCGAAGTTGGCGATGCGCCGCTTATCGTCGGCGGCGATTCGGCAGGCGCGGGGCTGGCGGCGAGCCTTGGCCTGCTGCGCCCCGCAGCGATTGACGCGCTGGTGCTGCTCTCGCCCTGGCTCGACTTGCACGTGATGGCGGCAAGCTATGTTGAAAACGCCGCGAGCGATCCGATGTTCTCGAAAGAGTCGGCGGATATCGCCGCCGAGCTCTACCTCCAGGGCTCCGATCCCACTCACCCGCTCGCCTCGCCGCTGCTGGCCGAGATCACTGCCTATCCGCCCACCCTCATCAGCGTCGGCACTGGCGAAGTGCTGCGCGACGACAGCTTGCTGTTCCATGACAAGCTGCTGGCGGCGGGCGTGCCCTCACGCCTCAGCGCGATAGACGGCATGGACCATGTCGCGGTGGTGCAGAGTCTCGCCAAGCCGGGCGCGGCAGAGACTTTTGCAGCGGTTGCACAGTTTATCGAGGAGCGCCTCGGCACTGGTTGACCCTTGCAGGCCCAATTGCTAACAAAGTGATCAGCAATAGACCGAGAGAGGGTACCGCATGTCGATTTCGCTCCTGCCCGACAATCCCGCTGCCTGGACTTACCGGAGCTGGGGCGACCTCATGTCGATCCCGCGCGAGGAGCGCGAGAAGCTGCAACTCGAAGCGGTGCGGATCAATTTCCGCCGGCTGCGCGACCGCATTCCGGCGCTGAAGAAGCTGGCGGACCGGCAGGGCGTCGAGGCGATCGACAAGATCGAGGACGTGCTGCCGGTCTGCTTCGACCATCGCGTGCTCAAGAACTATCCGATCCAGATCATCGAGAACCGCGACTTCCCGAAGCTCACCCAGTGGCTCGGCAAGCTGACCGCGCATGACCTCTCCCGGATAGACCTGACGGGCCTGAAGACCATTGAGGAATGGCTAGGCCGGCTCGAGGCTTTCGGCATGCTGGTCACCTATTCCAGCGGCACCACCGGAAAACTGAGCTTCGTGCCGCGCAGCTACGACGAGTTCGGGCCCTGGAAATTCCACTATTACAACGTGACGCTGGCCGCATCCGGGGTCAATTGCTGGGACAATCATCTGCCGACCTTCTTCCCGGGCTATCGCGGCGGTTATCAGACGATGCTCAAGATGATGACCCTGTTCAACCGCGAGATGGCGGGCGGGGATGCGAATTACTACACGCTCTATGACACCCACATTCCCGCCGACCTGATGGCGCTTTCGGGGCGGTTGCAATCGGCCGAGGACAAAGGCGAAATTGCCAGCCTTGGCCTCGATCCGGCGCTGCTGGAACAGCGGCAACAGATGCTGGCGCAAGGGCGCAGCCGCGATGGCGATCTTGAGGCATGGTTCGGCAAGTTGATCCATCAGTTCAAGGGGCAGCGGGTCAAGATCGGCGGCACATTCGCCGATCTCTACCGCGTCGCCAAGGCCGGGCTCGACAAAGGCATGACTTGCGAGTTTGCGCCCGGATCGGTGCTGATGGGCGGCGGCGGGATGAAAGGCTACAAGGATGCGCCCGACGATTGGGAAGACCAGGTCAAGACCTTCTTCGGCGTGCCCCGGATGGGCAACCAGTATGGCTTTTCCGAATGCATCGGCAATGCGCCGCTGTGCGAGGAGGGCTACTTTCACCTGCCGCCCTACTCTGTGCCGTTCCTGATGGATCCCGAAGGCAATTGCCTGCCGCGCGAGGGCGTCCAGAAAGGCCGCTTCGTGCTGGTCGATCCGATTCCGCAAAGCTACTGGGGCGGCTTCACCAGCGGCGACGAGGTGACCATCCACTGGGACGAGGATTGCGCCTGCGGCTGGAAAAGCCCGCGCATCGCCAAGACCATCCGGCGTTTCGCGGAAAACGAAGGCGGCGACGACAAGATCACCTGCGCAGGATCGCAGCAGGCCTATAACGAGTTCATGGAATTCGTGCAGGGAGAGGCGTGATGCCGGAAAGGCCGCTCACGGGGAAGGTCGCCCTCGTCACCGGCGCGGGGCGCGGCATTGGGCGCGAGATTGCGCTCCGGCTCGCGCGCGACGGGGCCGACATCATTGTCCATTACGCGCAAAGCAAGGCGGGCGCTGAACAGACCGTCGCCGACGTCATTGCACTCGACCGCCGCGCGGTCGCCTATCAGGCCGACATCGCCAAGCGCGCCGAGGTCAAGGCGATGTTCGCGAGCATCGACCGCGATCCCGGGCGGCTCGACATCGTCGTCAACAATTCCGGTGTCAGCGCTGGCGGGGCACTCGCCGACCTCAAGGACGAGGACGTCGATGCCATTTTCGGGATCAACATGCTGGGGCCGCTCTACATCGCCAGCGAGGCGGCCAGCCGACTTGCCGACAATGGGCGGATTATCAATTTCAGCTCGTCGGTGGCCAAGTTTCCGCTGGCCGGCGCGGGGCTCTATTCCGCCGCAAAAAAGGCGGTCGAGAGTTTTACCGAAAGCTGGGCCAAGGAGCTTGGCGCGCGCGGGATCACCGTCAACACGGTCGTGCCCGGCGCGACCAGTCCGGGCATGATGGACAATGCCCCCGAATACCGCGCCTTTTTCGAGAATGCCTCGCCGTTCAAACGGATTGGCCGCGCCGAGGAGATCGCCAATCTCGTCGCATTTCTCGCCTCGCCTGAAGCAAGCTGGGTTACCGGCGGCAGCATTCTCGCTAATGGTGCGGCGAATACCTGAACAAATTGGAGAGAGTGCATGTCCGTGAAAACAGCCCTGGTCACTGGCGCCGCCGCCGGCATCGGCGCGGCCTGCGCGAAGCGGTTGGCAAAGGACGGCATGGCCGTGGGCGTGCTTGATCTCGATGCGGAACGCTGCGCCGATACCGTTGCCGCGATCAAGGCGGCGGGTGGCATGGCCATGGCACTGGGCGCGGACGTATCGAACCGCGAACAGACCTTTGCCGCAGTCGCCCAGCTGCGCGCTGAGTTCGGTCCGGTCACCGTGCTGGTCAACAACGCTGGCGTCACTGATTTCACTCCGTTTGAGGATATCACCGACGAGCGCTGGGACCTGGTCTATGCGATCAACGTGCGCGGGCCGATGATCTGCACGCAAGCTGTGATCGGCGACATGAAGGCGGCGCACTGGGGCCGCGTGATCAACATCTCTTCCTCGAGCGCGCAGACCGGCGCGATCAACATGGTGACCTACTCCTCGTCGAAAGGCGCGGTGGTGACCATGACCCGCTCGATGGCGCAGGAATTCGGCCCCTTCGGCATCACGGCAAACAACATCCCGCCCGGCTCGGTGATGGGCACGATCATG
>CAXNKI010000191.1:0-4282 GCA_964202645.1 Alphaproteobacteria bacterium
GCTCGGTGTGGAAACCAGCGCGACCCCGTTCGACCGCCTGGCATGGTGGCAGGGGTTGGTGAGCCATTGCGGCATCGATCCGCTGCTCGCCGTGGCGCAGGATGGTGATGACCGCGCAGTGCTGGCGCTCAGTTCATCGGGCGGCAGGCTCGAGGCGCTGGCCAATTGCTACAGCTTCCATGTCCGCCCGGTCATCTCGCCCGGCGCAGACCGCACCATGCTGCTCGGCGCGATTGCCGATGATCTTGCGATTCGCACCGGAGCGCTGTCGCTGGCCGGGCTGCCTGCCGAGGACGGCTCTGCCCAGGCCGTGGCCAGGGCATTCCGCAAAGCCGGCTGGCTGGTGTTCTCGGAAGCCTGCGACCAGAACCACGTACTCCATCTGGGCGGCCGCACTTATGCCGAGTATCTGGCGGAGAGGCCGGGTCAGCTGCGCACCACGCTGAAGCGCAAGGCGGCAAAACTTGAATGCGAGATCCATGAGACGTTTGATGCTGAAATCTGGGCCGACTATGAAGCGATTTATGCGCAGAGTTGGAAGCCGATCGAAGGTTCGCCACTCTTCTTGCGCGATTTCGCACAGGCCGAAAGCGCCGCCGGGCGTCTGCGGCTTGGCATTGCGCGGCATGAAGGTAAGGCTATCGCGGCGCAGCTGTGGACAGTGGAAGGCCACGCCGCCTTCATCCACAAGCTCGCCTACCTCACCGATGCAAGCGGACTTTCGCCCGGATCGGTGCTCAGTGCCGCCCTGTTTGCCCATGTCATCGAACGTGATCAGGTGACCATGATCGACTTCGGAACCGGCGACGACGGCTACAAGCGCGACTGGATGGAAGACGTGCGTCCGCGCTACCGGCTCGACATGTTTCGCGCCGGGAAACCAGGCAACTGGCCCGCAATCGTCCGTTTACTGGCGCGCCGACTTGCTCGCCGCGTAAAGCATGGCTAGAGGCGCGCGACCGACGCACCCTTAACTTCGGGACCAGTATGCGCCAGACGACCGATCACAAGCTCCGCAAGATCCTGACCGATGTGCTCGGCCTCAAGCCCGGGCAGGCCGACGGCTTCACCGCCGATACCGGTCTGTTCGGCCATTTGCCCGAGCTCGATTCAATGGCGGTCGCCGGCCTCCTCACCGAAATGGAAGACCGGCTCGACATCGTCGTCGAAGATGACGAAATCGATGGCGAGCTGCTTGAGACCTTTGGCTCGCTGCTGGCCTTCGCCAGAGCAAAGCGCGGTGAGGACTCTTAATTGAAGCCGCTGATGTGGCCTTGCCCCCGCCCGGATGGCTCATCCGGAGAGGAACTGGCACTTGGCTGTGACGATTTCCGCCGTTGGCGGCTGCTGATCGTGCCTGCACTGTTCGACGAAGCGAACCGCATGCGGCGCTTCACCGTGGAAGTCATTCGCCGGCTTGATGCCGCCGGGGTCGACAGTTTCCTGCCTGACCTGCCTGGCTGCAACGAGAGCCTGGCGCCGCTGGACGAACAGACGCCGGCAAGTTGGCAAGCCGCGATGGCAGCGGCAGCAAAGCATTTCCGCGCCAGCCACGTGCTCGGCATTCGCGGCGGCGCTTTGGCCATGCCGGGCGGTCTGCCGGGCTGGCGCTATGCGCCAACCAAGGGCGCCAGCGTGCTGCGCCAGATGCTGCGTGCGCGCATTCTGGCATCGCGCGAGGCAGGGCGCGAGGAAAGCCAGGAAGGGCTGTTGGCCGAAGGGCTCGAGCATGGCCTCGAGCTTGCAGGCTACCGGCTGGGGCCGGAATTTGTTCGCCTGTTCCAATCAGCTGTTCCCCAGGTTTCGGCCAGAGTGTCGGAAATCGAACAAGACATGCTGGGCACCAGCGGGCTTTGGCTGCGTGCTGAACCGGGCGAAGATCGCGAAGGCGCCGATGCACTTGCCGCAATCCTGGCGATCGGTATCAAGACATGAGCCGGCGGCATATCCAGTTTGCCTGTGAAGGCGCTGTGCTGGCGGGAACGCTGGACACCGCTCAAGGCACGACCGGCCTCTTGATCGTCACCGGTGGCAACGAGGTGCGCGCAGGCGCTTGGAACGGGCAGGCGTTGCTTGCTGCGCGGATCGCTGCAGCGGGTTTTCCAGTGCTGCGCTTTGACCGGCGCGGAATTGGCGACAGCGACGGCCCTCCCGGCGATTTCCGCAACAGCGCGCCCGACATCACCGCCGCGCTCTCCGCATTCCGCGCCGAGTGCCCCGCAGTCACCCGCATCGTCGCCATGGGCAACTGCGACGGTGCCAGCGCGCTGATGATCAGCGGCGGGGCGGGCTGTGACGGCCTGATCCTGACTAATCCCTGGACGATTGAAAACGAAGATGCTGCGCCGCCACCTGAAGCCTTGCGCGGGCACTATGCCAGCCGGCTGACCGATCCTGCAGCGCTGAAGCGGCTGCTGTCCGGCGGGGTGAGCCTCAAGGGCCTTTTCAGCAGTCTGATCGGGGCATTGCGACCTGCACCGCCGCCGAGCGGTCTGGCGCAGGATATGGCAGTAGGTCTGGCTCAGTTTTCGGGTGACGTCCGCTTGCTTGTCGCGTCACGCGACCGCACGGCGCAGGCTTTTATCGCCGCGTGGAACAAGAACGATTCACCTATCCGGTCTTGCGCCGGAGCAACCCACAGCTTTGTCGAGGCGGAAGCGCGCGATTGGCTGGAGGCGCAGGTGCTCGAACTGCTGCGGAGCTAGCCCGCAACCTTCTCTTTCGCCGCCGCAAATTCGCGCTCCGCCAGGAACCGCTCGGCATCGAGCGCGGCCATGCAGCCCGTCCCTGCTGCTGTTACAGCCTGACGATAGATGTGGTCCATAACATCCCCGCAGGCAAAGACGCCGGGAATGGCAGTTTTCGGCGTGCCAGGCTCTACCAGCAAGTAACCGCTTTCATCCATGGCGAGCGTGCCCTTGAACAGTTCGGTCGAAGGCGCGTGGCCGATGGCGACGAACGCGCCTTCGGTGCCGAACTCGCTCTGCTCGCCGGTCACCGTGTCAGTCAGCGCCAGCCCGGTCAGCCCGCCGGCCAGCGGATCTCCCAGAAAGCGATCGACCTTCTTGTTCCACAGCACCGAAATCTTCGGATTAGCGAACAGCCGGTCCTGGAGGATCTTCTCGGAGCGTAGCGAATCGCGGCGGTGGATCAGCGTCACGTCGGGCGAATGGTTCGTCAGGTAGAGCGCTTCCTCGACCGCGGTATTGCCGCCACCGATCACCACGACTTTCTTGCCGCGGAAGAAGAACCCGTCGCAGGTGGCGCAGGCTGAAACGCCCTTGCCGCTCAGCTCCTGCTCACCGGGCGCGCCCAACCATTTAGCCGCCGCCCCAGTGGCGATCACCAGCGTTTCGCCCTCATAGACATCGCCGCTATCGCCGATGGCGCGGAACGGCGGGCCGGACAGATCAACCGAAGTGATTGTGTCCCACAGCATCCGCGTGCCAACATGTTCGGCCTGGGCCTGCATTTCCTGCATCAGCCAGGGACCTTGGACGACATCGCGGAAGCCAGGATAGTTCTCGACGTCGGTGGTTATGGTCAATTGTCCACCGGGCTGGAGCCCCTGGACAACAATCGGCTGCATCCCGGCGCGCGCGCCATAGATTGCGGCGGAGATGCCAGCGGGGCCGGAACCGATGATGAGCATGCGAGTGGTGTGAGTTGTCATGCAAGGCCACATAGCAAGCCGCAGCCGCATTTCCAGCGAGAATGGCTTTACTGCCCCATGATTAGACTTTGGCCAGCAATTGACCTTCGCCTCCGGTCAGCGCATTTGGACGGGATGAACCTCGCCGGCCCCACTTCGCAAAGCTTTATCTCGCAGCGGCTGCGGCTGCACTACGCCGATTGGGGCAATCCGGATGCCCCGGTTCTGATCCTCCAGCATGGCGGGCGCGACCATAGCCGTAGCTGGGACTGGGTGGCGCAGGAGCTGCGCCACGACTGGCACATCATCGCGCCTGATTTGCGCGGCCATGGCGACAGCGCCTGGGCGCCGGACGGCAATTACAGCATGGACACCTTCGTCTATGACTTCGCCCAGCTGATCCACACGCTGGGTCAGGAGCAGGTGACCATCATCGCCCATTCGCTAGGCGGAAATATCGCCACGCGGTTCACCGGGCTCTATCCCGACAAAGTGCGCAAGCTGGTCAACATCGAAGGACTCGGCCCTTCGCCGGAGATCCGCCAGCAGATCGAGGCAAAGGGCCCAGCCAGCCGTCTTCGCGAATGGATTGCCGACAAGCGCAAGGCCGCGGGCCGCCTGCCGCGTCGC
>CAXNKI010000192.1:0-4278 GCA_964202645.1 Alphaproteobacteria bacterium
TCGAATACAACAATGTCGGCAAGTCGGTCATCGTCGTGCGCACCAGCGCCGGGGTGAAGGCCTATCACAACGCATGCCGCCATCGCGGAGTGCCTTTGACCGGCAATCGCGAATTTGCCTCGGGCAACTGCGCCAAGGCCGGATTCGTCTGCCCGTTCCACGGTTGGCGCTGGAACATGGATGGCGAGAACACGCTGGTTTACGGCAAGCACCTGTTCTCAGAGCGCCAGCTGGAGGGCGAGGACATCAACCTCGTTCCCTGCCGCAGCGAAGTATGGGGCGGAATGGTGTGGATCAACCACGACGACGACGCGCCCTCCGTCAAGGAGACCATGGGCCCGGTCGCTGATCGCTTCGAGGCCCACAACATCGAGCATCTGCGCGCCGAGTGGTGCTTTGGCACCGTGCTGCCGGCCAACTGGAAGGTCGCGATGGAGGCCTTCATGGAGGGCTACCACGTGATGCAGACCCACCCCCAGCTGCAACAGGCCGCGCCGGTACTCTATGACGGGATGTACACCAAGGAACGCGGGCCGATGGTGCAGATGGCCGACAACTCCAAGACCCTGCGCGAAAACGTCGACATCCAGATACGCTCGATGGAACTGCTCAACGAAGGCATGGCAGGGATGATCCATGCCAAGGAAGTCGACATCGCCAGGTCATTGGCCGACGTCGACAATCTCGGCGTGGAATTCCCCGAAGACCCGAATATGGCGCTGTTCACCTGGCTCGGCGTGGTCCAGGATCAGATCAGCAAACAGCTGCAGGCCAAGGGCGAGAAAGTCCCCGATCTTAACGCAGTCGCGGTCAGCCACCCGATCAACGCGGTCGAATTCATCTTTCCTCACTATTTCTTCCTGCCCTATTTCAGCAGCTTCTCTGCCTACCGCATCCGCCCGCTCGGCCCGGAATCGTGCTTCTTTGAAATCTGGTCACTGACCACTTTCCCCGAAGGCGAAGACCCCGAACCGGTGATGGAGCCGACCGTACTGCCCTTCGACAGCCAGGAGTTCCCGCCGATCCCGAGGCAGGACTATTCGAACATCCCGATCCAGCAAAAAGGCATGCACGCCAAGGGCTTCGAATTCATGCGCCTGTCGAAGAATGTCGAAGGGATGATCAGCAATTACCAGCGGATTCTGGATGGCTATCTGGCAGGGGTGCCGCAGGAAAAGCTGGCACAGGCGACACACTTGCTGGGCGGTAATTTCGACGGAAAGATTTTGGATTTGGGGCTTTAGGGGGACTAACTCCGCCGGATCACCATCCGCTCGCCCTTCATTTCCAGCGTTCCGAGCCGGGCGATCAGCGAGCGACCGAGCAGGTTTACGGTCAAGCCTTCGATCACCAGCGCGTCGACGTCGCGGAATTCCTGGCCGGCTATAGTGATGCGGTCGATCCGCACGGCGGCGCCGTAGCCTACGCCGGATGCCGTCTGGGCTATCGGCTGGAGATTGTCGGCATCGACTGGCACGCCCAGGCGTTCGGCATCTTCCAGCGTCAGCGCGACACCGTCGGCACCGGTGTCGAGCAGAAAGCGAGCCTGCTCGCCGTTGATTTCGGCATCGAGGTGGAAGCGGCCCGAGGCATCGCGGGTGAGCTCGAAATCGTCGCTGAGGCCGCCTGCATGCTTCTTGCCAACCGCAGCCTTGGCGGCACTGGTTGGTGGCTGATGCGATCGGCTGCCAAGCGCCAAGGCGATCACCGCCATGAAGAGCACGGAACCGAAGGCGAGGCCAAGCAAGCGGAACATGGAACCTAGCTTACCCGCGAGGTCTTACCGCATTGCAAACGCGCTGTTTCAGGCCGCCTTCCCGTGGAGCGTATCCATGCTGGCCACTGTCCCGGCCTCGATTTCCGCCGCCTTGGCCTCGACCAGCGCGACGATGTGGCTGACGATGTCGGCGTCCTGGACATGGTGATCGGTCAGTCCGCGCAAGTAGACCATGTGCTTGCCGTTGCCGCCGCCGGTGAGGCCGATGTCCGTTTCGCGCGCTTCACCGGGGCCATTGACCACGCAGCCGAGCACCGAGAGGCTCATCGGCGTCTTGATGTGGCTCAGCGCGTCTTCGAGCGCCTGGACGGTGCGGATCACGTCGAAGCCCTGCCGTGCGCAGCTGGGGCAGGAGACGACGCGAACGCCGCGGGTGCGCAGGCCCAGCGTTTTCAGGATCTCATAGCCGACGCGCACTTCTTCCTCGGGCTCAGCCGAGAGTGAGACGCGGATGGTGTCGCCGACGCCCGCCCACAGCAGGTTGCCGATGCCGATCGCGCTTTTCACCGTGCCGCCGATCAGCCCGCCGGCCTCGGTGATGCCAAGGTGCAGCGGGCAATCGACTTGCTCGGCGAGCTGCATGTAGGCAGCGACCGCGAGGAAGCTGTCGCTCGCTTTCACCGCGACCTTGTATTCGTGGAAATCATGGTCCTGCAGCAGCTTGATGTGGTCGAGCGCGCTCTCCACCAGCGCATCCGGGCAGGGCTCGCCGTATTTTTCGAGCAGGTCTTTCTCGAGGCTGCCAGCATTGACCCCGATGCGGATCGCGCAGCCATTGGCCTTGGCAGCACGCACCACTTCGGCGACGCGCTCGCTGGAGCCGATATTGCCAGGATTGATGCGCAAGCAGGCGGCGCCGGCATCGGCGGCTTCAAGCGCGCGTTTGTAGTGAAAATGAATGTCGGCGATGATCGGCACGCGCGCCGCCTTGGTGATCTGCCGGAAAGCGCGGGTTGAATCTTCATCGGGGCAGGAAACCCGGATCAGGTCGGCGCCCGCATCCTCGCAGCGACGGATCTGGTCGATCGTGGCGACAGCATCGCTTGTCAGCGTGTTGGTCATGGTCTGCACCGTGATTGGCGCATCGCCGCCGACTGGGACAGAGCCGACCATGATCTGGCGGGATTGGCGGCGCGCAATATCGCGCCAAGGTCTGATGGAGGACATGGAAGGCCCTATAGGCGCTTCGCGTGACGGGCGAAAGACTATAGCGTGATTACAGCATCCGGGAGAACAGGAACTCGTGATCGACCTGTTCGCCGACACGGAATGTCACATCGGCGACCTTGGCAAAGCCATAGCGCGCATAGAAGCGCTGGGCTCCTTCATTGCCGCTCCAGACCGATAGTTGCATCTCGTCGTGGCCACGCGCGCGAGCCTCGGCCAGAGCCCAGACCATCAGGGACGCGCCGATGCCCATGCCCGTCATGCCGGGTGCAGTGTAGAGCTGCTTGAGCTCGATCACTCTGTCCCCGCGTGCGTGTTCGGGAAAGCCGCAGGTGAGGCCGAGCTTGCAATAGCCCGCCATGGCTCCTGCCGCATCGGCGAGACAATAGAGCCGGTCCGGATTGGCCAGCTCGGTGGCAATCGCGCCGCTCGAGAATGCCTCATCAAGGAAAGTGGCAAGGTCTTGCGAGCGATAAAGGTGCGCGAATTTGGCGACGAAGCTGTCTCGGCCTAGCGCGGCAAGCGCGGGAATATCGTCGCTTGTAGCGGGGCGCAGACCGGGAGGGGACATTGCCTGCCTGCTCACCCGAACTTGTCCGCCTTGCGCTTGCCCATGCGCATGCCCGCTTCCAGCCGGGCGCGCAGCTGGGTGTAATAGCATTCGAGGAACAACCGCTCGTCGCCGCCACCCACCTCCCAGCCGATCTTCTTGCAGATCGCCTCGTAGACCTGGCGCAGCGACTCGGGGCGTTTCTCGCGCAGCACGCGCTCGAGCGTCTGCAACTCGAATTCGCCATAGACCGACAGTTCGGCCTCGCCGAAGCGGTAAGCGGGAGCCGCCTGCTGTGCGCCGGCGGCGCTCGCCGCCCCGGCGGCCGACATCACCGCTTCGAGTTTGCGCTTGGGGGCCTCGACCACCCAACTGCCGGCGATGAAGTCACCGGCGCGCAGGCGGTCCTTGTTGAAGAACGGAAATAACGCGAAGATCAGGAACCAGGCCGCGGCCACCAGCCCGGCCGCGCCCATGTCGCCGCCGTCGCTCGCCGAAGCGAGAAAGACCAGCGGCAGGAACAGCTCGATATCGCGCAGCAGGTTGCGGGCGATCACCGCTTCGACGTTCAGCCGCCCGCCGTCGCGCGCAGCGATCCGGATCCCGACCACGCGCTTGCCGGGGGTCGCGCCGCGCGGGCCGAGTTCGAACGCGAGAAACCAGCCGTTGCGGAACAGGAACATCGCGATGAACCACAGGACCGCAAGAAATTCGAGCAGGCCCGATGCGCTCGACTTCTCGTTGAGTCCGAGCACACCGAACCCGAGGTAGAGTAGCAGCAGCG
>CAXNKI010000193.1:0-4267 GCA_964202645.1 Alphaproteobacteria bacterium
GGCGCGAGCGTCGGCATCGTCATGGCGCGAGCGTCGGAAGGCGCCTGCATGTTCCTGGTCGACCTGCCCGACCCGGCGATCCGCATCGACCATATTCCCAACACCATCGACAACTCGATGCCCGGTGGCCATGCGACATTGACGATCGACAACTTGCGCATTCCCGCCGACCAGATGCTGGGCGAGCCAGGCGAGGGTTTCAAATATGCCCAGGTGCGCCTGAGCCCAGCGCGCCTGTCGCATTGCATGCGCTGGCTTGGTGCCTGCATCCGCGCTCAGGAAATCGCCACCGACTATGCCTGCCGCCGCGAGGCCTTCGGCAAAGTGCTGATTGAGCACGAAGGCGTCGGCTTCATGCTCGCGGAAAACCGCATTGCCATCAAGCAATGCGAGCTGATGATCGACTGGTGCGCGGACGTGCTCGACACCGGTGATCTCGGAACAGTGGAAAGCTCGATGGCCAAAGTCGCGGTTTCAGAAAGCCTGATGAAAATCGCCGACAATTGCGTGCAGGTGATGGGCGGCACCGGGGTCACCGATCAGACCATCGTCGAGCAGGTGTTCCGCGAGATTCGCGCCTTCCGAATCTATGACGGCCCGACCGAGGTCCACAAGTGGAGCCTCGCCAAGAAGATCAAACGCGAGTGGAAGACCGCCCATGGTGCATGAGCCCCGTAACGACTGGACG
This sequence comes from Alphaproteobacteria bacterium, assembly GCA_964202645.1. Classification (GTDB taxonomy): domain Bacteria; phylum Pseudomonadota; class Alphaproteobacteria; order Sphingomonadales; family Sphingomonadaceae; genus Novosphingobium. The sequence goes on from CAXNKI010000193.1 coordinate 689, forward strand.
CGCGATGAAATCGCCGCGCTGTTTGACCTGCCGTTCACCGAGCTGCTGTTTCGCGCGGCGGAAACCCACCGCGCGCATCATGCGCCCGACGAGATCCAGCTATGCACGTTGCTGTCGATCAAGACCGGGGGATGCCAGGAAGATTGCGGCTATTGCGCGCAGTCGGTCCATGCCGATGCCGGAGTGAAAGCCACCAAGTTGCTGGACGTGCGCGAAGTGCTGCAATCGGCAGCGCAGGCGAAGGATGCGGGCAGCCGCCGCTTCTGCATGGGCGCAGCCTGGCGCAATCCCAAGGAGCGCGACATGCCGGCGATCACCGAGATCGTCCGCGGTGTCGCCGCGATGGGCATGGAAACCTGCATGACTCTGGGAATGCTCACGCCCGGGCAGGCGGGCCAGCTCGCCGAAGCCGGGCTCGATTATTACAACCACAACATCGACACTTCGCCTGAATTCTATGGCGAAGCAATCACCACGCGCACCATGGACGACCGGCTGCAGACGCTGAGCCACGTGCGCGGGGCGGGCATCAACGTCTGCTCAGGCGGCATCGTCGGCATGGGCGAGAGCCGGGCTGACCGGGTGGGTTTCATCCACACGCTGGCCACGCTTCCGCGCCACCCGGAGAGCGTGCCGGTCAATGCGCTGGTGCCGGTTAAGGGCACGGTGTTGGGCGACATGCTTGCCGATACGCCGCTGGCAAAGATTGACGACATCGAGTTCGTGCGCACCGTGGCCGTGGCCCGGATCACCATGCCGATGAGCATGGTGCGGCTCTCGGCAGGCCGCGAATCGATGCCCGATGCGGCGCAAGCGCTGTGCTTCATGGCTGGGGCCAACTCGATATTCACCGGCGACCGCCTGCTCACTGCCCCCAATGCGGGTGATGATGCCGACGCGGCGCTGCTGTCGCGCCTCGGCATGAGCGCGATGACCGGTGACGAACCCCTTGCCCGTGCACCCCGGTCTTGCGGGATGGCCGAAGCCGCCGAGTGATGACGTTCGCCGAACAGCGGGCCGACCTTGCCCGGCTGACAGAAAGCGCCCGCCGCCGCGAGTTGATCGGCCAGACAGGCATCGATTTCTCGTCGAACGACTATCTCGGCCTTGCTGGATCGTCCGAACTGGCCCACGCGGCGCAGGCAGCGCTGGCGCGCGGCGTGCCGGTCGGCTCGGGCGGATCGCGCCTGCTGCGCGGCAATCACCCGGAGCACGAGGCGCTTGAGGCCGAGGCCGCCGCTTTCTTCCAGTGCGACCGTGCGCTGTGGTTTTCCAGCGGCTTCGCGGCCAATTCGGCGCTGCTATCCACCCTGCCCCAGCGCGGTGATCTGATCATCCATGACGAGCTGATCCACGCATCGGCGCACGAAGGCATGCGGCTCGGCCGCGCCGAACATGTCGCGGTGCGCCACAACGATGCCAATGCCTTCGCGCTTGCTGCCAGCAACTGGCGGCGCGCCGGGGGCACGGGACGCGTGTGGCTGGCGGCGGAAAGCCTCTATTCGATGGACGGGGATCAGGCTCCGCTCGATGATCTGATGGAGATCACCGACGCCCACGACGGGGTGCTGTTGATCGACGAGGCGCATGCCACTGGTCTGTTCGGCCCTGACGGACGCGGCCTTGCGGCGCATCTCGATGGCCGCGAAAATGTCATCGCACTGCGCACTTGCGGCAAGGCGCTCGGCACCGAAGGCGCGCTGGTCTGCGGACCGGCGCTTGTCGCCGATTTCCTGGTCAATCGCGGCCGGGGCTTCATTTTCTCGACTGCCGCCTCACCGCTGATCGCCGCTTGCACCCGCGCAGCGTTGGGCCTGCTGCAGAGCCAGCCGGAGCGGCGCGAGATGCTGTGGAGCCGGGTGGCGCTGGCCGAGCAGGTGTTTGGTCCGCTTGGGGTGACCATCAGCGGCTCGCAGATCCTGCCGCTGATCGTCGGGGACGATGCCCGTGCAATGGCGCTCGCCGCCGGGGTGCAGGAGGCCGGCTTCGACCTTCGCGGCATCCGCCCGCCGACCGTGCCGCAGGGCACCGCGCGGCTTCGCATCGCAATCACGCTCAATGCCGGCGAAGACCAGATCCGCGCGCTGGGCGAAGTGCTTTCGCGCGAGCTGGCACTAACCGCGTTGCAGCGCTGAGCGTTTCGCGGCCAGCAGCACGTCCTGCGCTTCGCTCTCGGCAATCAGGATCGCATCGCTATCCAGGTCCGCCGCGCGATTGAACAGCGCCTTGGCGGTGCGGATCGCCGCCGGATCCTTGCCAGCAATTTCTTCTGCCAGCGCCAGGGCGCGCGCCAGCGGGTCGGCATCGATATGGGTGACGAAACCGAGGCGCAACGCTTCTTCGCCGGAGAATTCGCGCGCGGTGTAAGTCAGTTCGCGCAAGTGATCCTCGCGCACCACGTCGCGCCACAGGGCATAGTGGCCCATGTCGGGCACGATCCCCCATTTCATTTCCATCACCGCGAGCCGCGCATCGGGCGCGGCAATCCGGATATCGGCGGCGGCGGCAAGTTGCAGGCCACCGCCGAAGCAGACCCCGTGCACTGCCGCGATCACCGGCACGGCGAGATCCCGCCATGCCACTGCCGTTTGCTGAAAGAAATTGGCCCGGCCATGGCTGCGCGCAGCAAGCGGCGGCGCGTCCCCGGTAAGGACTGCGAACATCGCCAGATCCAGCCCGGCGCAGAAGCCGCGCCCTTCGCCCGAGAGCACCACACAGCGCAAATCCGCCACTTCGGCCAGTCCTGCCGCCGCCGCGATCAGGGCTTCGAACATTGCGCTGTCAAGCGCATTGAGCTTGTCGCCGCGCGAAAGGCGGACATGGGCGACGCCATTGGCGGCCACTTCGGTGATGACACGCGGCGCTTCAGTGCTCGGTATGCTCATGATGGCGGATCCCTTGGCAGGCTCTGGATCACCGACAGCGCCAGGCTGGCGGAATCGTCATGCTCCTGGTTGGCGGAGAAAGTGAGAGGCGACACCGGACGCGCTTCTGCACCTGTCTCGAAAAGATAGCCACCGCCAAGCGTGGTCTGTACCATCCAGTCAAGCCTGGCGAGCGCCAGCTTGGCGCGCAGCCGGTAGACATGCACTGCCAGACTGTTGGTTTCGGGCACATGCGCCATGCGCCAGACATCGCGGATCAGTGTCTTCTTCGAGACCGCCTGCCCCGGCGTGTCGCACAGGCGCCAGATCAGTGCGAATTCGCGTGGGTGAAGCCCGAGTGGCTGATCGCCGGCAAAGCCGTCTCGGGCGAAAAGATCGAGCCGCAGGCGCACGAACTGGCGAATGCGCTGCAGGCTCGTTGCCTGTGAGGCAACCCTGAGCGCGCGCGCCTCGATCTCGCGCAGGCTGATCGCGCTGCCAGTGACATCGCCGAAACCGAGCTTGAGCAGGCGTGCCCGATCATCATGGTCATCAATCCCGATCAGCAGGAGACGGCGCAGCGGCGGATAGGCCCATTCGCCAAACCCGCTCCAGAGCGATTCACGAAGGGCATCGCCCTGGGCGAGGGCTGGACAGGGGCAGGACGAGTCATTGGCTGCGTTGCCTTCGACGACTTCCCAGCCCAGATGCCTCA
>CAXNKI010000194.1:0-4263 GCA_964202645.1 Alphaproteobacteria bacterium
ACGATGGCAACGAGCGAATAGGCCGCCGAGGCCGCGCCGCGCATGCGTGGCAGCACCAGGTCCTGCATCAACGCGGCGGTCGCCCCGCCCCACAACCCGCTGAACACCCCGATGAAGAACTTGGCAACGAGAAACATGGTGAAGTCGCGGGTCGCCAGAAGCACGACAATTCCCGGAATGATTCCGCTCAGCGCCAGCGCCAGCATCCCCATCGGCGCGCGCAGATCACGGGCGCGCCAGCGGTCGGTCATATAGCCGCCGATCAGCACCCCGACAAAACCACCCAGCGCTGCAATCAACCCGAGCGACAGGCCGATCTCGGTCGGCGTCTTGTCAAAAGTGCGCATCGCATAAGGCGCCGACCAGACCCCGACCGCGCCGCCAATGCAGGCGATCAGGGCAGTCGCACCGGCTGCCATGACGAATGTACGGTCGCCATAAGTCAGGGCGAACAGCGGCCGGTCGCACAGGCTTTGCACTTGCCCCCAGGTCATCACCGCATAGGCGCCGAACGCGAACGCAGCCCACTGAGCCTTGTCGCCGGTCACCCAATAGAGCAGCAGCGCCACGGCAATGAGGCCGGCAGTGAGCGCCAGGTTGCGCAGCAGAGCGGGCCGTCCGCCAAGGCGGTGGAGCGCGAGGAAGGTGAACGGCGGCAATGCCGCACCAACTTCGCGGGAGACCACTTCGCCGACAGTCAGATCCTCCGGCTGGGGCCGCACCGGCTCGCGGATCAACAGGATCAGCAACGCCAGCGGCAGACCAGCAAGTCCGACCGCATAGAGCGCCGCCTGCCAGGGCTTGACCGAACAGGCGCCTGCCCAGGGCAGGCTGGTACACATGTCACCCCAGAATTGCAGGAACACTCCGCCCAGCACCATCGCGCTGGCCCCGCCCAGGAATGTGCCCGACAGATTTGCCCCCAGCACGGCCGCACGGTTCTCTTTGGGGAACATATCGGCGAGCAGCGAATTCGAACAGGGATTGGCCACAGCCTCGCCCACGCCGACGCCAATGCGGGCAAAGGCTAGAGTGGCAAAGCTGCCGGCCGCGCCGCCCAACGCGGTCATCACCGACCACAAGGCGACGCCGAAGGCCATCAGCTTCTTGCGCGGCAGGAAATCCGAAATCCGCCCCATGGCGATGCCGACGACCGAATAGAACACGGCAAAGGCGGTGCCCAGGATGAAGCCGAGATCAGCATCGTCGAGCCGCAAGTCGGCCTTGATCGATTGCGCCAGGATCGAAACGATCTGCCGGTCGAGATAGTTGAACAGGTTGGCCGTGGCCATCAGGACCAGCGCGAACCACGCTGCGCCGGTTATGCGCGATCGGGCCGGACTGCCGGCGGCAAGAGTGGCCACACCTTCTCCCTGAATGAAAGCGCCTTCCCATCAGGGGAGGCGTATGTCTCAACTGATCCGCAGCAGCTTCTTGGCGTTATTGCAGATGATATCGCGGATTGCCGCCTCGGGCACTCCGGCGAAATCACGCCGGATGATGGCGTGGCTGTTCGGGAAAGTGGTCTCCGAATGCGGATAGTCCGACGACCACATGATGTTCTTGCCGCCCGGCAGATCGCGGGCGAGAATGCCAGTGCGATCCTGGATGAACGAGCCCCAGACGTTCTGGTCCATGTACCAGCTGGGCAGCTTGTCGATCGGGCTGTCCATCCAGTAACGCTGCTTTTCCCAGGTGCGGTCGGCGTATTCGGCATACCAGGCGAACCAGCCCACGCCCGATTCCATCGTAGCGATACGCAGGTCGGGGAAGCGGTCGAAAATACCGTTGAACACGAAAATGCCGATCGGCTCGGCCATGGCTAGCTTCGACATCGGCATATCTGGCAGAAAATGCTGCTTCTCGCCAAAGCGCGGCACGCGGCCGCCGAGGTGGAACGTGATGACCATGCCATAGTCGCACAGCACCTTCCACAGCCGGTCGAACTCCGGCTGGTAATATTGCAGCGCGCCCTTGGGATCGCCGGTCTGGGCAGACACCTGGCCAGACTTCATGTTCTTGATTTCGGACGAGGTCTTCCAGGCTTCCGCATTCTGCGGGAAGGCCGGCAGTTGCAGCATCCTGAAGCCCATTTTGGCGAGCCGGTGAACATGCTCGATGGTCTCGTCGATGTCGCGCATCGGCGCATGGCCGACCGGGAACAGCCGATGCGGCGCGTTCGATGCCCAGTCCATCACCCAGCGGCTGTAGCCCTCGAAGCTGGCGATATAGAGATCGTTGTCAAAACTGCCGAGCGGGCCACCGCCGAAGCAGATCGCCTGATCAATACCGTCAAGGTCCATATCGGCGAGTCGCTTGGCGGGATCATACGTGTTGCGCTGATCGGCGAGCCGGCCGACCATCTTGAAGTTCTTGCCCTCGCGGCCGGCCTGGTTGTTGATCATCATCACCGGGCGGCGATTGCCCTCAAAGCAGATGTAATCACACTCGTCGCCATATTCGATGACCGGCGCCTTGGCCTTCTGCGCTTCGGGCAGATAGTCCTTCCACATGTCGTAGGGCGGATCGATGTGCACATCGGCATCGAAGATCGGCCCATATGTCCAATCTTCTTTAGTGGCACTGCCAAACAGCGGATCGGCTTCGCTCATTTCCAGTCTCCCATGCGTGTTGCCATTAAATTCACAATGGCGAATTATGCATCGAAATAAAGAATACCTTCAAAATGCGCTCCGGTCAATCCGCCTGCTGTTTCAGGTGACCCCGCGCACATAAGCATCGATGGTGCCCGAGCAGGCGATCTTGTCGCCACCGGCCAGATCAGCAAAACGCTGGATATCGTCGGCAATCGACGGGCTGGAACGGCCGCATTCGCATGTGCCCCAGGTCGCCCGGATCTTGTCGCCCGAAATCACCCCGCCCCAGCGCCCCTGCATCGACAGATCGAGGAACGCCGCGCGGCCTTCAACCTCGCCATCGAAGCAGGGCTCGATAAGGTTCTCGCCGCTTTCATCGAGCAGCAGCAGGATCATCCACGGCGGCACATGATAGCGGCCGGCGCTGCAGCGTGGGGCATTGGAGTTGAGTTCCTGCATGCCATAGCTTTGCAGTGCGCGAGCCTGCGAGATATTGAACGTCTCGAAGACGAATTCCTTGTAATTGTCAGGCAGCGCCACGCGCTTGAGGCCGCCGCTGATGAATGTGGTGTTTTCCTGGAAATCCGTCCCGGAAAAGCCACGCTCGCGGACTTTGCTAGCCACCTGGAACAGCGGCACGAACAGGCCCATGATGTGCAGCTGCCAGGCGCGATTGGCAATTACTGCCTCCGTCGCCTGCTCGACTGCCGAGGCCACCGACGCCTCGCGCGCCCTGGCTTCTTCCTCATAGCGGGCGATCTCGCTGGGCTGAGCGGTGCCTTCGGCAATGCGCTTCCTCAGCACCACCATATCGACGATACTGCCGATGGTCATCGGCGGCACGTTAGGCGCAAAGGGCGGGAAATCGGGCGGGCTGAAGGCCATGACCATCGGCATGCCAGTAGCGCGGTTACGCGGGGAGGCGGCGACCTGGCCGAGGCTGATCATCCGCCGGTTGTTTGCCGGGTTGAGGCCATACCACTCGATCATCCGCAGCAGCGCCTTGCCGCAAAAATCGAGATCGGCCTGATCGGCATTCATCATCGCGCACTTGCCGGTGGTACCGCTCGAGCACGAGACGAAATGGCCGTGGCCTTCGAGCAACTCAAGCCAGTCATCGAGGCCCGTCACGGCGCTGGTATCAAGCTTCGGTACGCGGTGTGTCGAGACCGTATCGAGCCATTTGCCCATGCGGTCCCACTTGCCCTCGAACAACCAGCTTTCGGGATAGCTCTTGTAGGCTGTGTGCGCGAACAGCAGCGGCACCAGATCGTGCAGTGAGGCAATTCGGCTGACACCGCCTTCATCGGCGCGGTTGGCGAGCAACTTGATCTTGCCAACTCGGTCTTGAAACTGGGCGTCGGCAGCGGCGAGCTGGCGCTCGATCAGTTCGCCATGGCCCGCGACATAGGGATCCTCGCTGTCAATCAGCGCGACCAACCGCGCAGCCTCGTCTAGTTCCTGAACTGCGCTTGCCATGGCATTTTCCTCTCATCCCTGTTTTGATGAGAGCATCCCGCCAGCACTCGGCGGAGTCAATGCTTCTATAGCGCCTTCAATGCCGCGATCAGCACGGCATCGTTGGTACTCTCCGGATTCGCGCGGATCGCGGCTTCCTCGCGGCCGATCTCGCTCCAGATGACATCGTCGACCTTGCCGGACAGCG
>CAXNKI010000195.1:0-4247 GCA_964202645.1 Alphaproteobacteria bacterium
TCCTGCCGCACCCGCCTTCGCCGCCCATTCCGGCCCCGCCGCCATGCTGATTGGCCCAGAAGGCGGTTTCGACGATGCCGAACGCACCTCTGTTCGCGGCCACCCGCAAGCCTGCGCAATTTCGCTCGGTCCCCGCATCTTGCGCGGCGAAACAGCGGCAATTGCAGCGACCGCGCTGTGGATGGGCACATGCGGCGACTGGAATTAATGCTGGCGCAACAAACCGCGCTCACTTAACGGCTTAAGCCATGAGCACACGCCAAGCCTCGGACAACGACGATCCGGTGATCGAAAACATCGAACAGCTCGCCGAGCCGATGGCGGTGGGGGAAAAGCCGCGCGAGAACTGGCGGATCGGCACTGAGCACGAGAAGCTGGTCTTTTCGACAGGAGACCACCACGCGCCAAGCTATGACGAGCCCGGTGGCATCCGCGATCTGCTGATGGCGATGACCGAGTTCGGCTGGAAGCCGGTTGAGGAAGGCGGAAAAGTCATCGCCATGTCAGGCTCTGACGGCGCGATCAGCCTCGAGCCCGCCGGCCAGCTCGAATTGTCAGGGGCGCCGCTGGAAAACCTGCACCAGACTTGCGCCGAGACCGGGCGGCACCTGAAACAGGTCAAGCAGATCGGCGCGCGCACCAATACCGGCTTCCTTGGGCTTGGCATGTGGCCGGACAAGCGGCGCGACGAGCTGCCGATCATGCCCAAGGGCCGCTATGCGATCATGCTGCGCCACATGCCGCGCGTCGGCTCCATGGGCCTCGACATGATGCTCCGCACTTGCACCATCCAGACCAACCTCGATTATTCTTCCGAGGCGGACATGGTGCAGAAATTCCGGGTTTCGCTGGCCTTGCAGCCGCTTGCCACCGCGCTTTTCGCCAATTCGCCGTTCACCGAAGGCAAGCCCAACGGTTTCCTCTCCTATCGCAGCCATATTTGGTCGGACACTGATCCGCATCGCACCGGCATGTTGCCTTTCGTGTTCGATGAGGGCTTTGGCTATCGTCGCTATGTCGAATATATGCTCGATGTGCCGATGTATTTCGTCTTCCGCGAGGGAAAATACATCGATGCTGCTGGGCAGTCGTTCCGCGATTTTCTCGCTGGCAAGCTCCCTGCCCTGCCGGGCGAATTGCCGAATATGAGCGACTGGACCGACCACCTGTCGACCGCCTTCCCCGAAGTGCGGCTGAAAAGCTTCCTCGAAATGCGCGGTGCCGATGGCGGCCCGTGGAACAAGATCTGTGCGCTGCCCGCTTTCTGGGTCGGGCTGCTCTATGACCAGACCGCACTCGATGCGGCTTGGGATCTGGTCAAAGGCTGGGACATGGCCGGGCGCGAGGCACTGCGCAGCGCCGTGCCGAAGCTGGGCCTCGATGCGCCCCTGCCGGGTGGAGGGACCTTGCGCGACATTGCTGGCGAGGTTCTGGCCATCTCGCGAGCGGGCCTCACTGCACGCGGCAAGCTCAATGCCAGTGGCGACAACGAAACCACCTACCTCGCCCCGCTTGATGAGATCGTCGCGTCTGGCAAAGTCCCCGCGCAAGTCCTGCTCGACAAGTTCCACGGGGAATGGGGCGGCGACATCAGCCGGGTTTACGAAGAGAGTTTTTGAGCCGTTGGCAACATTCGAGAGCCATGACATCAAGCCATTGATCGGCAGCGAAGTTGCCGCCGATCCTGCAAAATTGCTCTCCGGAACCCACGCCAAGGCGCTTCGCACCCTGCTGATTGAACGCGGGGTCATCGTTTTTCGCGACCTCGCCATCTCGCCTGACCAGCAGCGCGCGATCACCGCGACGCTTGGGCCCATTCGCGCAGACAATGCCGGTGGCGAATTGCAGCAAGTGGCCATTGATCCCGAGGTCAGCCCCGAATACGCAGCCTATTTCGCGAATACCCTGTTCTGGCACATGGACGGTTATCACGACCAGACCGTGCCATGTTTCGGCGGATCATTCCGCCCGGCCCGTCTCGCACCAGAAGGCGGCGAGACCGAATTCCTTAATGCACATGCCGCTTACGAAGGACTGGACAAGGCGACCCGGACGCTGATCGATGGTCTCAGCGTGATGCACACCGCGCTGACTTCGGGCCTTGCCGGTAAACCGCAGGCGAGCGATGCCGAGATCGCCGCATGGTGCCAGCGCCCGCCGGCGCTGCAGCCGCTGGTCTGGGAACACCGCACGGGGCGCAAATCGCTGATGCTGGGCGTTGCGGTCAGCCATGTCGTGGGTATGCATCCGGCGGACAGCTATGACCTGCTCGCCCGGTTGCGCGCGCACATGAACCGCAGCGAGTTCATTTACACACATGTCTGGCGCGAGGATGACCTCGTAATCTGGAACAACACCGGCACGATGCATCGCGCGCGGCCATTTGATCCCGCTTCAGGCCGCCTGCTCAACCGCTTCACAATCGACGGTGACGAAGTGATCACTCCGCCGGTTGCAGCTGCGCCCCGCGCGGCCTGAGCGCCTGACCAAGTGAGCTAAGGCTCCGCGTAATCAACGCATTTTTCGCCATCCAGGCGCTGTAGGCGCGATACTTGGGATCTTCATCGCCCAGATGCCGTTCCTCGGTCTTGGCGCGCCAGTAATAGACCGCGCTGACCAGCCCCAACAACGCAGTGTTGCGCACTATATCGACCAGCGATCCGGTGGTGGCGATGAACGGCATAGTGGCGCACCACCAGTAGAGGTTTTTCGACAGGTAAGCCGGGTGACGAGTGAAACGATAGGGACCGTTGGTCAGAACGCCGCGATAGGTGAGATTTGAGAACCGCAACCCGAAAGCCACCGTCGCCCAGGCATAGATGCCAGTGAGGAACACCAGCAGCGCCCCCCAGACCCACAGCACTACCGGATTTCCCTGCAGCCACATCGCCCAATCGCCGGTGTTCTGGTGGTAGTTCAGCGGGCCGCCATCGCCCATCAGGATAAACGGCGGATAGCACATCAATGCCGCCAGCCATGCCGCCAGATGAGGGTTGGCGCTGCGAATCTGTGCATCCAGCGGCTTCAGCGTCACCAGGTAGCCGACCATGGCAATCTGCACATCGATCAGAAACAACAGTTCGGTCAGCCAGGTGGCAATCGCCACCGGATTGCCGCTGATGCTGGACACATCAAGACTGACAATCGCAGCAAAGCCCGGCGGCAGGATCGAGATCATGAAGGCGCAGAAAAAGCCTTTGACCGCCCAACTGCGCAAATGGTGCTTCACTTCCTCCGGATCATGCGCCTCGCGCCCAATCAGCATGGCGCCGAAATGCCATGTCCCGTCGCGTGGGTTCACCAGCACCCGGTCGAGCCACAGCACATAAGGGATCGAAGCGAGGAACAGCGGCACAGCGAATGCGGTCAGCACTTCCATGGCGAACAGATACTGCCCACGCCAATACCAGCGGGCGATGCCATAAAGGAAGGCAATCAGCGCCCAGGTAGCCCACAAGCCCGCCAGCTTGGTGATCGAAATGTCGATGACATCGCGCAGGTTTCGGGGGGCTGACCAATCAATCCCGGTCGAAGGGCGCAAGTGAACCTTGTCGGCGAATATCGAGACCAGCACCATCGGAATGCCGGAAAAGAGCAGCGCCGCCAGCGCTGCATAGGGCCCCGAAAGCGGCGCATGAGGGCCTGGCAAGGCAAAAACATCAGCGATGGCGGCCCAGTTGCGGCAAATCGCAATCCAGGCGAACAGCCCGGCAAGACCGGCAAGGCCGACTTTGGCCGAGACGTCACTCTCCGGACAAGCCGGCGGGGCGGAAGGGCGTTCGCTCATGCCCGCCGCCTTAGGCCGAAATGGTTAAACCTAAGGTAAGCTTGCCCAGCCCGCTTGTTCAGCGGTAAGCCGTGATCTTGCCGCTGTCGTCGAGGAAATAGAGCACTCCGCTCGCTACCACCGGGGCCAGCGTGATGCTCTTGCCCAGCCGGTCGAGCGGACGCAGGCTGCCGTCGCTGGCCGAAGCCGAGACGATCTCACCGCGCGAATTGCCCATCCACAGCCGCCCGCCGGCAAGCACCGGGCCGGTCCAGAAGATCGGGTTCTTCTTTTTCTTCTCGTTCTTGAAGCGCTGCAACTGGGTGATCCAGCGAACCTTGCCGCTGGTCCGCGCGATGCACAGCAGACGGCCATCATCGGTCAGGGTAAAAATCCAGTCGCCGGCAATCGCCGGGGTGGAAATGCCCGCTAGGTTCAGCTCCCAGATGCGCTGGCCGCTGACCAGCTCGTAAGCGGCCAT
>CAXNKI010000196.1:0-4237 GCA_964202645.1 Alphaproteobacteria bacterium
CGGTGTATCATTTATCGATGGCGCAGCCGGCATCGCCCGGCGGATCGCCTTCCTCACCCAGGGGCAAGCGTTTGCGCGGCACACCCCCGACATGGCGCTGTTCACCCGCGATGAGCCGGACACCGCAGCGCTCGCCCCCGCCTTGGCCAACTACGGGCTGGAGAAAATCGCCACTTTTTGATGCAAATCATTCGCAAACATGGCGCTGGCAAAGCAAAGAGGCTTCGGCTAATGCCCGGCCAAACGACATCAGCGGTGGCGCGAGTGAATTACGATCACATCTTTGACCAGGCGATCGAGCGGCTGCATTCCGAAGGCCGCTACCGCGTCTTTATCGATATTCTGCGCAACAGGGGCGCCTATCCCAACGCGCGCTGCTTTGCCGGGCATAATGGCCCCAAGGACATCACGGTGTGGTGTTCGAACGATTACCTCGCGATGGGCCAGCACCCCAAGGTGATCGATGCGATGGAGCAGGCGCTGCATGATGTCGGCGCCGGCAGCGGCGGCACACGCAATATCGGCGGCAACACGCATTATCACATCGATCTCGAGCATGAGCTGGCCGACCTGCACGGCAAGCAGGGCGCGCTCCTGTTCACTTCGGGCTATGTCTCGAACGACGCGACGCTCTCGACGCTGGCCAAGATCCTGCCGGGCTGCGTGATCTTTTCCGACGAGCTGAACCACGCCTCCATGATCGCCGGCATCCGCAATTCGGGCGCCGAGAAGAAAGTCTGGCGGCACAATGATCTGGAGCATCTCGAGCAGCTGCTGGCCGAGGCCGATCCCGATTGCCCCAAGCTGATCGCGTTCGAATCTGTCTATTCGATGGACGGCGATGTTGCTCCGATCCATGCGATCTGTGACCTTGCGGACAAGTACAATGCGCTGACTTATATCGACGAGGTCCACGCGGTCGGCATGTATGGCCCGCGCGGCGGCGGGATCAGCGACCGCGACGAGGCCGCGCACCGCATCACCATTATCGAAGGCACGCTGGGCAAGGCGTTCGGCGTTATGGGCGGCTATATCGCTGCTGACGCGAAGATCATCGACGTGATCCGCTCCTATGCGCCGGGCTTCATTTTTACCACGTCGCTTTCCCCCGTGCTGGTCGCTGGTGTGCTCGCTTCGGTGCGCCACCTCAAGGCCTCGAGCGCAGAGCGCGAAGGCCAGCAGGCCGCCGCAGCTTTCCTCAAGCGCCAGTTTGCCGAGGCCGGGCTGCCGGTGATGCCGAGCACCACCCATATCGTGCCGCTTATGGTCGGCGATCCGGTGCGCGCCAAGCAGATCAGCGACATCCTGCTCGCCGAATACGGCGTCTATGTGCAGCCGATCAACTACCCCACCGTGCCGCGCGGCACAGAACGCCTGCGCTTCACCCCGGGCCCCGCGCATAGCGAAGCTATGATGGTGGAGCTGACCAAGGCGCTGTGCGAAATCTGGGAACGGCTGGAGATGAAGAAGGCGGCCTAGATCGCCTCCCGGCCCATCATGCCTGGCTTGCGCCGTCAGTTTCCGGAAATACTCTCAGCAGCTCTGATCTTGCTCGCGCTGACGCTGGCCACGCGCGCCTGGACATTCGGCAATCCGGTAATCGGCCTCGACGAGCAGTTCTATCTCACCATCGGCGAGCGGCTGCTGCGCGGCGATGTGCTCTATGTGGACATCTGGGACCGCAAGCCAATCGGCCTGTTCCTGATCTACAGCTTCGCCTGCCTGGCTTTTTCCGATCCGGTGCTCGGCTATCAACTGCTCGCGGTGCTGGCGATTGTCGCCACCGCCTGCCTGATTTTCACAATGGCGCGGCGGTTGACGGGCTTCATCCCGGCACTGGCCGGCGCCGCTGCCTATCCGGCATGGCTGACGGTCTTCAGCGGCATGGGCGGGCAAGCGTCGATCTTCTATGACCTGCCGATGGCCGCCGCTGCCGCGCTCTGCCTAACGCTGATTGGCCGAAGCGATAATCGCGGCCTCACCCAGCTGGGCTGCGGCATCATGTTGCTCGCCGGGATTGCCATCCAGATCAAATATACCGTGATTTTCGAAGGGATATTCTTTGGCCTCAGCCTGCTGTGGGCAGGCCGGGTCCGGGGCCGCCCGTGGCTGCGGCTGGGCACCGATGCGATCGTCTGGGTCGTCTGCGCGCTGGCGCCGACGCTGGCCGTCTGCGGTGTCTATTACGCATGGGGTCATGGCGCCGAATTCATTGACGCCAACTTTATCTCGATCTTCGGGGACAAGGAGCCCTCCCCGCCGACAGCTTATGGTCGCCTCGCCGGGCTGACTGTCGGCCTCTCGCCGTTCCTGATCTGCGCGTGGTTTGCCGTGCGGCACTGGCGCAGCAATAGGCAACCGGGCGGGCAAATGGCGCGCTGGATACTCGGCTGGGCCGGCGCCGCCTTCGCCGCATTCGTCTTCTATGGCGTCTGGTTCGATTTTTATGTGCTGCCCTTGCTGGTGCCATTCGGCGTGTTCGCCGCGCTGGCGTTTGACCGTGCCGGCACGGCCCGGCGCGCCTTCCTTGGCATGGCCGTGGTAGTAGCTCTGGGGCTCGCCGGCGGGATTGGCCGCGCGCTCGTGCAACTGCCCGATCCGGGAACTGCGCAGGAAGTTTCGCGGCTGCAGGCGCTGGTGCAGCCGCATCTGGACGGCGGCTGCGTCTATGTGAATGAAGGCGTGCCCATCCTCTATTATCTCACGCGAAGTTGCCTGCCTTCACGCTATATCTTTCCTGAGCACCTGACCGGCGAGCGCTATCGAAACTCACTTGGCACCGACCAGCTGGGCGAACTTGAACAGACTCTCGCCCGCCGAACTTCAGTGGTTGTCATCAGCACCACCCCTGATGATGACACCCGCCCTGCCGCGCGTTCGCTGCTCAAGTCTCGCCTGCAGCGCGACTACCATCCGGTCGGCAAGGCCGCCGTCGGCGCGGTCACGTATGAAATTCACGCGCGCCGAAAGACAAGCGCGGACAACTGACAATTCCTCTTCCCCGCATCGGGCAAACGGCTATGCTGGCCGACGGGTAGCATTCGCGAGTCACCGAATCAGCAGGTGGCTGCTGCGTTTTTCAGGGAGTGGGACATGGCCGAAGACTGGTCTGCAGACGTCAAGAAGTATGCACCGGGTGCCGACGATGCCATCATCGCCGGCATTGTTCGTTATTGCGGGATTGCCTTGCGCAACCGCGATTCCTCGCTGGTGGCATTCAGCGACGCCAAAGAGACCGACCGGGTCCGCGAAAGCTTCCTCAAGAAGAAACTCGGCCTGACCCAGAGCGACGCCGTGCTGAACAAGGCCATTGCCGCCGTGGGCGAACGCATGAAGGCTGATCGCACCAAGAACCGGGTGACGGTCTACTATCTGCTTGCCGAGAATTTCAAGAAACTCGCGCTGTTTGCCAAGGCTGCGCCCAAGGCAGCCAAGGCTCCTGCCGCCGCCAAGCCCACCGCAGCCGCCAAACCGGCAAAAGCGCCCAAGCCTGCAAAGGCAACCAAGGCCGCAGCAGCAGGCACAGCAGCGCTCGGGCTCGCGGCCACTGCCAAGCCAGCAGCCGCAGCTGCCAAACCGGCAAAGGCGCCCTCAAAGGCCGCCAAACCTGCAGCAGCAGCCAGCGCAAAGCCGGCGAAAGCCCCAGCCGCGCCCGCTGCCAAAAAAGCCGCGCCGGCCGCCAAAGCCGCAGCGCCCGCAGCCAAAAAGGCCGCAGCTCCTGCAGCAAAGAAAGTCGCCACGGCAAAAGTCAGCAAGCCGGCAACGGCAGCCAAGACCGCTAAGCCCGCCAATAGCACTCCTGCGGCCAGTCTGGCCAACCTGGGCGCAAGTGAAAAGGCAGCAGAAAGCACCGGCACCTCAAGTGGCGTGGTTGGCGCCGTTGGCGCAGCGGCGCTAGGCGCGGCAAGCGCTGTGGCCGCCGGCGCAGTATCAGGCGCCAAGGCCGTCGGTGAAACGGCCGTCGATGCCGGCAATGCGGCGCTCGGCGCTGCCGGTGCGGTTGCATCCGGTGCCGTCTCTGGTGCCAAGGCGGTTGGCGAAACCGCCGTCGATGCAACCGGAGCGGCTGGCGCTGCGGTTGCCGGCGCGGCCGGAACCGCCGCAGCAGCACTCGGCGCTGCCGGTTCGGGCCTTGCTTCGGCAACTGGCAACGCAGCCCAGGCACTGACTGGCGGGCTCACCGGCGACAAGGAAGAAGGCAATTCAGGCATGGGCTGGCTGCTCTGGCTGCTGCTCG
>CAXNKI010000197.1:0-4228 GCA_964202645.1 Alphaproteobacteria bacterium
AACATGACAATCGGGATCACCCGCGCGGTTGCCGCCTGATAATCATGATAGGGCGGATAGACGCTGGCCATGAAGCTCCAGACTGCCTCGCGCTCAGACCCTTGGGGCTCGCGCCAGGTGGCCTTGAATGCCTGTCCGCCGATCCGGATCGTCACCGCGTCCATCTCGCGCAGGTTGACATACCAGGCCGGGTGCACGTCCGCGCCGCCCTTTGAGGCGACCACGACGACTTCGCCGCCTATGCTGCCATAGATCAGCGGAGTAATGCGCCGCTCGCCCGACTTTCGGCCCATGTATTCGAGCAGCAGGCACGTGGTGAAGCGGTGTCCACCGAGGTGACGATAGTCGAGAATCTGCCCTTCGCGGCCCTTGCTGGCGATATAACCCGCGCGGTGATTGGCGACAAATTCGAGCGTTGCCCGCTCGACTTCCGTCATTGTGACCGGCGCCTTCGAGTCTGGTGCTGTGCTCACAGCCCGAGCTCGGCTTTGGTCTTGGCGCCGCCCGCCTTGGCCATGGCAAAGCTGTAGCCAAGGTGATCGTTGAAGCCGCTGGGCACTGGCGGGAAAATCACGCTGTCCGCCGTATCGCTGATCTCGCCCCAGCGGGCGGCGATCTGTTCGATGGTCCAGTCGCCTTGATAGACGCCCTTGGTCTCGGCGACATAAGCGCGCGCAATCCGGCCGGCCAGTGCGACGGGAAGTTGGCCGTTGACCGTGCAGCTTTCGTGGCAGAGCCAGGCGACCAGAGGCGAGACGAGTTCGGCGCGCATGTCAGGGAACATTGAAGTGTCGCGGCCTTCGGAAAGACGGGTTTCGGCTGACGGCAGGATGGCATTGCAAAAGACATCGCTGGCAGCGCCTTCATGCGCCAGCACCTGGCTCAGACCGATCAGCCCGGCCTTGGCGACGGCATAGCCCGCCAGCATTTTCTCGCTGTAAATACCCGCAATCGAAGAAGTCAGCACGATGCGGCCATGGCCCTGCGCGCTCATCAGCGGAAAGGCGGGGCGAACCAGGTGATAGGCGCCCATCAGGTGCACGCCCAGGATCGCCTCGAAATCATCAAGCGCCAGTTCGCTGAACAGCTTGGGGCGATTGAAGCCGGCATTGGCGATGACGATGTCGACCCGCCCGAAATTGTCGAGTGCCGACTGGATGATCGCCTGCCCGCCCTCAGCGCTGGATACGCTGTCGGTGTTGGCCACTGCTTCGCCGCCCAATGCCTTGATCTCGTTGACGACATCCTGTGCGGGGCTCGAATCCGGAGCTTCACCGAAGCGGGTTACGCCCAGATCGTTGACCACCACTTTGGCCCCGCGCGATGCCAGCAGCAGCGCATAGCTGCGCCCAAGGCCGCGGCCGGCGCCGGTGATCACGGCGACGCGGTTGTCGAAACGCAGGTCAGTCATCGGCATCCTCCATTGTATTCTTTGTATTACTCAGCGCCAGCGAAGCCGGTCGCGGTTCAGTTCGGAGACGGACTTCACGCCCATCAGGCGCATGTCGCGCTCGATCTCGTCTTTCAACAGTTCGATCGCGCGCTCCACCCCGGCTTGTCCGGCAGCGGCCAGCGCATAGAGATAGAGCCGTCCGCCCGAGGCGCAGTCTGCCCCGGCGGCGAGCACTTTGAGCACATGAGTACCGCGCCGCACGCCGCCATCGCAGATGATCTCGATCTTGCCGCCGACAGCATCGGCGATTTCGGCGATCTGGTCGAACGGTGCGCGGCTGCCGTCGAGCTGGCGGCCGCCGTGGTTCGAGACCATGATCGCATCGGCCCCGATCTCGACCGCGCGGCGAGCATCGCCGACGCTCATCACACCCTTGAGGCAAAAAGTGCCGCCCCAGTCATTGCGGATCTGTTCGGCTTTCTTCCAATTAAGCGTGGGGTCGAGCATTTCGCTGAAATAGGACTGGATCGAAACGGCTTTGCCAGTGCCTTCCGTCACATGCCCATCAAGCTGGGGGAGGGCGAATTTCTCGCGGAAGGCATAGTTTAGCGCCCATGCCGGTTTGGTTGCATAGGAGAGCATCGAGCTTGGCGTGAAACGTGGCGGCGAGGAAAAGCCGCTGCGCGCGCAGCGCTCGCGCTTGCCACCGACAATGGTATCGACGGTGAGCGCGATGGCATCGAACTTTGCCGCCTTGCAGCGTTCGATCATCGAGCGGTTCAGGCCTTCATCCTTGTGGACGTAGAGCTGGAACAGCTTGGGCGTCGAGACCATGGCAGCGACTTCCTCGATGCTGACGGTCGCCAGGCTGGAGATGCCGAACCACAGACCGAACTTCTCGGCGGCACGAGCGACGGCGCGCTCGCCTTGCCAGTGGAACACGCGCTGGAGCGCTGTGGGCGAAAGGATCAAAGGCAGCGCCGATTTGCGGCCCATGATCGTCACCGAGGTATCGATTTCCGCGACCCCGGCGAGCACGTCGGGCACCAGATCGCAGTCTGCAAATGCAGCAGTGTTGCGCGCCTTGGTTAGCTCGTCGTCGGCCGCGCCGTCGATATAGTCGAACACCGGCCACGGCAGGCGCTGCTTCGCCAGCCGGCGGAAATCTTCGACGTTGTGACAATCGGTCAGGCGCATGGCTACGCGCTAGCGAAGCGGAGCGTGAAACTCAATTGCTGCGTGCAGGGGAGGCTGCTGCTGCGCGTTGTTCCTGGGCGCGTTTGAAATCGCGGCACTTGCGCGAGTTGAGCCATTCCTCTTTCGGGGTGCGCTTTTGCCCATTAGGCAGCGGACCGCACAGCTGTTCGAGGCTGGCCATCAGGGCTGCGGACTGAGCAGCGATGATCTGCGGGTCGGCGGGCCGCGCCGGATAGGCGCAGTTGCGGGTCTGGCCCACGCCTTTCAGGAATGCGCGGCGGGCAAATCCGGCGAGCACAGCTTCCTGCATCTGGCGCTGGCGGCTGCTGGCGCCGGTGACTTCGCGGATCAGACCGCGAAATGGAATTACGCTCGATGCAGCGAAATTCACCAGGTCTCCGGCAGCAAGGCGGCTGCCGTCTTCTTGCGGCAGATCGATGTCCTTGCCCAGCGCCATGTCCAGTGCCTCGACTTTCGCGATGATCTGGCCACATTGAGCGAGGCCCTGAAGACCATAGGGATTCTCGACAGATTCGATAAGCACGGAGGGGATGGCTTCCTTGCGCAGGCCAAGGTCGTCCATCGGTGTCTGGATCGAACTGCCTGCCGGCGCGCTGGGGGCGGGAGTTGCGGGCGCGGGCGCGGGCGCCGGAGCCGGAGCGGCGCTGCTCGGGGCGGCGGCAGGCCTGGCGGGTGCTGCAGTGAGCGCGGGGGCAGCCAGCAATGCGATGGCCGCAAACGACGCCAGTCTTGCCGAAGATGCCAGTCTCGCGGAAATTTTCTTCATTGCCCTTTGTCCCTGCCTGATCACCGCCTGAGGTCGGAGAACGTATCGCACGCGTCTTCGTTCCCGCTTTGCAATCCCTTGCGCAACCATTCAATGCGCTGCGCCGATGAGCCATGGGTGAACGAGGCCTCGACCGGGCGGCGGCCGGCGCTGCGCATAAGCACGTCGTCGCCGATCTGGTGCGCTGCGTTCAGTCCGCTTTCCATGTCGCCCGGCTCCAGCCGATCACCGTTTTTGGCGGCCCAGACGCCGGCGTAGCAATCAGCCTGAAGTTCGAGCCGCACCGAAAGCTGGTTGGCGCGGCTGGGGTTCTGCGATTGGGCCGAGCGCACCTGGTCGCTCATTCCGGTCAGCTTCTGGATATGGTGGCCGTATTCGTGGGCGATGACATAATCGCGCGCGAACTGGCCGGTGGCGCCGAGTTCCTGTTCCATCGTGCGATAGAAATCGGTGTCGATGTAGATGCCGTTGTCTTCCGGGCAGTAGAACGGCCCCATCGCGCTCTGCGCCGCACCACAGCCGGACTGGCCGTCTTGCGCATAGAACACCAGCTTGGGCCGGCGAAATGCAATGTTCGCTTGCTGGAATAGCGGCTCCCAGGTCTTGTTGAGCGACGACAGCGCATTGCAGGTCTGCTTGCTGAGCGCATCGACATTGCAGCTTTCTGTCGCCGAGTTGCCGCCGGCCTGGTTCTGCGCTGTTACCTGCGGCGATTGTTGCTGCACCTGTTCGAGCCCGCCGATCATCTCGCTGGGATCGACTCCGAGGAAATAGGAGGCGACCAGCACGATGATCAGCGTGCCGCAGCCCAGCTTGCCGCCGCGCCCGCCGATCGGCATTCGCATGCCACC
>CAXNKI010000198.1:0-4212 GCA_964202645.1 Alphaproteobacteria bacterium
CTTGTTCAGCGCATCGCTCATTGGCATGGCATCGGTGCCCGATGCGGCCTTGATCGAATCGATGATGCTTTCGGGATTATCGCCTTCCAGCTCATACTGAGTCAGCAGAGTCCAATGCGGTGCGTCAAGGTCATAGACGCGCTGAAAATCGAGCCGGACCAGCTGGACGCTAACGACCCCGGGCATTCGCGCGACATCGGCAAGGTGTTGCGTTCTATACCAGGCGACAAATTCATCCTCGCGGCCTGGCTCGGCGCAGGACAGGACGACATATTTGAAGCGCGCCATTAGCGATTCCCATTTGCACTGGTTACCGTCTGTGCACTTGCCGCGCGGCGATTGATTGCGCAAGGTGTGTTGCATTGATGGAGTGATCGCGTGACGGAAATGGCAAAGCGCTGGGCAAAGCGCCCTGAAGGCTCGAACTGGGGTGACTTCGGCCCAGATGACCAGATCGGCCGCCTGAACCTGATTACGCAGGCGCATCGCATCAAGGCCGCCGCCGAGGTGCGCGAGGGGCTGGCGTTTTGCCTGTCGCTGCCGCTCGATTGCCCGCGCGATCAGCTCAACCCGCGCCGCTTCCCGCCTGAACTGGCCTTCTCGATGCGCGGGGACGATCCCGTGGCGAATTATCCCTATGGTCAGGCGTTTCCCGGGATGAGTGAAGTGGTCAATGATGACCGCGCGACGCTGAGCCTGCAGTTTTCCACGCAATGGGACGCGTTGTGCCACATGGGCCAGCAGTTCGATGTTGGCGATGGCGAGGAGGAAATCGTCTATTACAACGGCTTCCGCGCGCATGAGCATGTCTGCGGTCCGGTCGACTATCTGCATGGCCGCGCCGCGCAGGATGCGCCGTTCGGGGCGATGGCGCTGGGCATCGAGAAGCTGGCCGAGACCGGCATGCAGTCGCGCGGGGTGATGATCGACCTGTTCGCCCATGTTGGACTGGAAGCAGTGCCGGTCGGCTATGAACGGCTGATGCGGATCCTTGATGCGGATGCGGTGGAAGTGGAGCCGGGCGACGTCTTGTGTTTCCGCACCGGTTTCGACCGGGCTTTGCTCGCGCGCTATGCCGATCCCGCCGCGCCGTTCGATCCGCATCGCTGCTCGGGCCTAGATGGTTTCGATGACCGGCTGCTGCAATGGATCGACGATAGCGGCGCAGTGGCGCTGGTGTCAGACAACGAGGCTGTGGAAGCGATGCCGGATTTTGTCCGTGAGAACGCTCATGGCATCCGCGTGCCGCTGCACAATCTGTGCCTGTTCAAGCTGGGCATTCCGCTGGGCGAACTGTTCCTGCTGAGCGATCTGGCGGACTGGCTGCGCGCCGCTGGGCGCAGCCGCTTCCTGTTCACTGCCCCGCCACTGCGCCTGCCCGGTGCAGTCGGTTCGCCGGTGACAGGCGTAGGGACGGTCTAAGGGCCCAGTCTATTTGCGCGGGTTGGTCTTTTCCGGCGCCACGGTGATCCGCACCGTTTCGCCGCCATTGCCCGGAAAGCCAGTGAACATTGCCTCGACCAGATTGGGCACCAGATAAGCCAGCCGGTTAGATGTCGAGGCGGCTTCGGCTTTGCCTTCGAACAGCCGCACACCGTCTGCCCGGCGGTCGATCTTCAAGCCAATGCCGCTCGTATAGACCGTGTAGCTCTCGTATTCGCGGCCAAACCAGGGGTCGTTCCAGCCATAGCCCCAGGCGCCATGACCATAGAAGCCAAGCCGGCCCCGATAGCCCGGATAATCCCAATGCGGGCCATAGCCATACCAGGGCGAGAAGAACGGATCGCGGCGGAAGCCGGTCGATTGCACACGCTCGCGGCCCTTGTCGACGCCGTATTCGAAGCGAACCAGGAGATTGGCGCGCTCAGGCTCAGCCACTGGCGTATAGCCAAGCGCAGCCATGCGATCAGTCACCAGCCGCGCATATTGCGAAAACTCAATGCCGCCTGCCAGCGCCGGATCGTCGGCAACAACCGCGAAAGTCTGGCCTGCGGGCGCGGGCAGTTGCGACTGGAAGCGCGAGACATCGGCGCGGAAGGTGCTCGCGCAGGCTGAAAGGGCAATCAGCAGTGCGGCGGCGGCCAGCGGCCTAAGGCGAGCGAAAGGTGAGGGTCGGTTGGTCTTCATGGCTCTGTATCCCGGTCACTGCGCGAATCGCGCGCGGCAGGCAGCCGGCGCAGTCGTCGTCTTATGGAGCATGGCCTAGCCGAGGCAGGCTGAATAGCCGTTGAATGAGCGGTGAACCAAAGCGGAGCAATCAGCCACGAATCAGCCCCAACGCGCGGTAGGCCGCATCCAGCGTCGGCACGGCCAGCGCACGTGCCCTGGCCGCGCCTTCGCGAAGGATCGCGTCAAGCGCTGTGGTATCCTGACGCAGCTCGACAAAGCGCGCGTTGATCGGCGCCAGCTTTTCCACCACGAGTTCGCCCAGCGCCGGCTTGAACGTGCCGAAGCCTTTACCGCCGAAATCGCGCAGCACGGAATCTATATCCGTTCCCGCCATTGCGGCATAGATACCAACCAGGTTCGCTGCTTCCGCCCGGCCTTCAAGCCCCGCCTTATCGCTCGGCAGAGGCTCGGGATCGGTCCGGGCCTTGCGGAATTTCTGCAGGATTGCATCGGTATCGTCAGTCAGGTTGATCCGGCTCATGTCGGATGGGTCGGACTTCGACATCTTGGCCGAGCCATCGCGCAGACTCATGATCCGCGCAGCCTCGGGCGGAATGATCGGATCGGGTAGGGTGAAGACCGGCGCATCCTCGGTGCAGAAGTCGTGATTGAACTTCTGGGCGATGTCTCGCGCCAGCTCGAGATGCTGCTTCTGGTCATCGCCAACCGGGACATGTGTTGCCTGATACAGCAGGACGTCTGCAGCCTGCAGGACGGGATATGTGAACAGCGCGACGCTCGCGCCTTCGCTGTTCTTGCCTGACTTGTCCTTCCACTGCGTCATACGGTTCAGCCAGCCCATCCGCGCGGTGCCATTCAGGAGCCATTGCAGCTCGGCATGTTGGGGGACCTGAGCCTGGTTGAACAGCACAGAGCGCTGCGGATCGACGCCGCACGCCACCAGCGCGGCGGTCATCTCACGCGTGTTCGCGCCTAGTTCAGCGGGATTGTGATGCATGCTGATGGCATGGAGATCGGCCAGGAAAAACAGACACTCCATGTCTTCCTGCATGCTCACCCAGTTGCGGATCGCGCCGAGGTAGTTGCCAAGGTGGAGATTGCCGGTGGGCTGTATGCCGGAGACGACTCTCATTGTCAGGGACTCGATTCGATGCTGGTGGCGGTTTCAGGCGTCGCCCGGCTGCGGCGCAGCAGCAGGTTGATTTCGTCACGGTCGACCGCGCCGACCAGCCAGCCGACGCCGCCATAGACCAGCAGGCCCGCGCCCACCAGCGCAGTGAGCGACCAGATGCGTTCAAAAACCGAGCCAGAGAAATGCGGTAACAAGGCCTCCATCAGCCACCACAGCAGAGCAGACATAGCGGCTGTAGCCAACGCTTGCCGGAAAATGCGCAAGCCAAGCTTTCCGGTAAAACGGAACCAGCCGCGTTTGTGCAGAACGGCATAGAGCAGCAGGCAGTTGAGACTGGCCGACAATGCGGTCGCTCCGGCGAGACCGACGATGCCCCAACCCAGCCAACTGATGAACCAGATATTGAGGCCGATGTTGAATACCAGCGCGGCAAGAGCGGTATAGACCGGAGTACGAGTGTCTGACCGGGCGAAGAAGCCGGGATTGAGGATCTTGACGATGACATAAGCCGGCAGGCCCGCCACCAGTGCCATGGTGATATCGGCCATGATCGCGCCGTCTTCTGGCTTGAACTTTCCGCCGACGAAAAAGGCGCTGACAAAAGCCGGCGCGCAGATGGCGAGGGCAGCGGCGGCGGGCAGGGTCAGCAGCGTCGCCATTTCGAACGCATTGCTCTGAAGGCGTTGGACTTCTGCCGCATTGTTCGCCTGGATGTGGCGCGAAAGCATTGGCAGGATCGCTGTGCCCAGCGCAATGCCGACAATCCCCAGCGGCATCTGGTTCAGCCGGTCGGCCATCTTGAGCAAGGTGAGCGAGCCTTGCGGCAAGGAGGTCGCGAAGAAGGTGTCGACGAACTGGCTGATCTGATAGATGCCTGCGCCGAATGTTGCCGGCAGTATGACCATGCCGAGCCGCTTTACGTCCGGCGTCAATTTTGGCCTACGCAAATG
>CAXNKI010000199.1:0-4186 GCA_964202645.1 Alphaproteobacteria bacterium
GACGTTGAGGCTGCCCGGCGCGCCGCGCCATTGCCCTGCGCCGCCGCCATCGGTGGTCATCTCGCGGCTGATGTTGATGATCGGGAAACGGCTCTCGGCGTCTTCGGCCTCGGAGAGGATCAGGCTGCCGAGGCTGTTGGGGCATGAACCCCAGCCGTCGATGCCCTGCACGGCCGATACGTCCATCGAGCGGCAATCGACGCCCTGGTCCATCCACATCATGCCGTTGTCGTCAAAACCGATCACCGCATTGGGCATGCCGATCTTGTAAAGCTGCGGCTGCGAACGCTCGGGCACGACTGCGCTCAGCGCGATGCACACCGCCTCGGTAATCTCGCAGGCAGGGTGGAAGCTGCCAAGCGCGGCGGGTTTGTTGGGCGGCGGCTGGGCGATGCATCCTTCGGGAATGATGATCTCGACCGCGTTGAAATAGCCCTCGTTCTTGACGATCGTGGGATCGAGCGCGGCGACCAGCTGGCACATCACATAGCTTCGGCTGTTGGCGAAAGTGTTCCATACGCCGACAAGGGTCGGCCGGTCGTCGGTGCCGGTGAGGTCAACTGTCAGCTGATCGCCCGCCACCGTGCAGGTAACATGGACCTTGATGTCTTTTGTGCCTGCCGTGTCATGGTCGATCAGCACGGTGGCTTCGTAAGCGCCGTCGGGCCACTTCGCCACTTCCTCGCGCACCCGGCGCTCGGTGTGTTCGATCGAATAGTTGATCGCTGCCTTGACCGTCTCAGAGCCCCATTTGCGGATCAGGTCTTCGAGCATCTTCACCGCATATTGCACCCCGCCGATCATCGCCGCGATGTCGCCTGAGAAAGTGGCAAAGCGGTTGTTGCGGATGACCATGTCGAAAGTGTCGCGCCGCAGTTCGCCCCGGTGGACCAGTTTCAGGCAAGGGAGCACGAGGCCTTCGGTGAACACGTCGACGGCATCGAGCGAAAAGCCGCCCGCATCCTTGCCGCCGGTGTCGCCCTGGTGCGCCTGCAATGTCTGGATGCAGATCAGCTCGCCGTGGTCGTCATAGACCGGGCCATAGACGCAGTAGTCCGGCAGATGCCCGCCGCCGTGATCGGGATCGTTGCCAACGAAGACATCGCCCGGCCCCCAGTCATACCGTTCCTGGTTCATCAGCCCCCAGCGGGTTTCCATCTGGTTGACGAAGGTCAGCTGCGGCGTGCCCACCGCGCCCATCGCCAGCCGGCCATTGCCATCGACAATCGCGGCATTACGCTCGTTCGACGAGTTGATGATCGGCGATGAGGCGGCGCGACCAAGGAAAGTCGCGCTCTCGAAACAAACTGTCTCGAAAGCGCCGCGAATGATGTCGGCGGTCACCGGATCGATTGTGGCCGTCGTCGGCAGTGGGTCCCGCCGGGCGGCGAGTTTGCGGTTGAGCTCGTAGGACATGGGGCCGTGGGTCCTCTTCCGTTTTGTTGCCTGAGGCTAACACGGAACCTGCCGGTTCAACAAATCGCTGGAGCGAAATGACGAGGTGCGATGGCTGCTTCATCGCGGTATGGGGCTTCCTGCAATTTGCGGAGTGAACTGTCGGTGGTGAGTGAAGGCGCGAGAATCCATCCTGTCTATGCTGGCATGGAAATGACGATTTTCGATGTCGTGTCGGGCTTGGCGCGCGAGCTGGGCGCGATCAATCTGGGGCAGGGCTTCCCAGATGATCAGGGGCCACCAGAGCTCATCGAGGCAGCGGCGCGCGCGCTTCGCGAGCAATCCAATCAGTATCCCCCGATCGGCGGCCTGCCCGAGCTGCGCGATGCCATCGCCGCATTTTATGCGCGCCGCCAGGGCCTGGCGCTGGCGCGCGATCAGGTGATCGTCACTTCAGGCGCGACAGAGGCGATTGCCGATGCGGTGCTCGCGCTGGTCCGCCCGCGCGATGAAGTGATCCTGTTCCAGCCGGCCTACGATGCCTACGCGCCGATGGTGCGCCGTGCTGGCGGGGTGCCAGTCTCGGTGCCGCTGGCGCCGCCCGAGTGGCGTTACAGCGCCGAGGCATTTGCCGCCGCAATCACGCCGAAAACGCGCGTGGTCATGCTCAACGATCCGCTCAACCCGGCGGGCACTGCGGCCAGTGAAGCCGAACTCGCGCATCTGGCCGAAGCCTGCGTGGCGCACGATCTCACCGTGATCAGCGACGAGGTCTGGGAGGATGTCCGCTTCGACGGCACGACCCATCGCTCGATCATGACGTTTCCCGGCATGGCAGACCGCACGGTGAAAATCGGCTCAGCGGGCAAGATCTTCGGGCTGACGGGGTGG
Organism: Alphaproteobacteria bacterium; assembly: GCA_964202645.1. GTDB lineage: Bacteria > Pseudomonadota > Alphaproteobacteria > Sphingomonadales > Sphingomonadaceae > Novosphingobium. The sequence continues at coordinate 2,287 of CAXNKI010000199.1, forward strand.
AAGATCGGTTGGATGATTGCCTCGCCGCCGCTCGCCGCCGGGCTGTTCCGCGCCCACCAGTTCGTCACCGCGACCAGTGCCCCGGCGTTGCAATGGGCGGTGGCCGAAGGGCTGGGGATGGAGGATGCTTGGTTCGAGACGCGCACAGCCGGCTGGGCAGCGTCCCGCGAGCGCCTGCGCGCCGGGCTGGAAGGCGCGGGCTACCGCGTGCTGTCAAACAGCGCGACCTGGTTTCTCTGCGTCGATCTCGCCGCATCGGGCATCGCGCTGGACGACCGGGGTTTCAGCGAACGGCTGGTGCGCGAGGCCGGGGTGGCATCGATCCCACTCTCCGCGCTGTTCGAAGGGGAAGCGCCGACCGGGATCGTGCGCTTCTGCTTCACCAAACCGGATGCCATGCTGGATGAGGCCGTGGCGCGGCTGGCCCGCTTCCGGCTTTCGCTCGCCTGACGCTACATCACCGCATCGATATCCGCCGCGCTGTGGCGTTCGGGGGTGAAGCCTTCGGTGCCGCCGCGATTGACTTTCAGGCCGCGCCGCACAGCTTCTCGGGCGCGCAATTCGTCAACCCAGCCGCCGACGTTCGCGTAACTCGCGGTGCCCAGGAACTTTGATCCGCCATAGGCATCGCCGCGCACCAGATAGTTCAGCCAGGCAAAATTGGCGATGTCGGCGATAGTGAACTGGTCCCCGCAGAAATAGCGGTTCTCGGCCAGATGCCGGTCGGCAACGTCGAGAATGCGTTTGGTTTCCATGGCATAGCGGTTGATCGGATATTCGAGTTTCTTGCCCGCATAGCCATAAAAATGACCGAAGCCGCCGCCGATCACGGGCGCGGTCGACATTTGCCACATCAGCCAGGAAAAGCACTCCGCCCGCGCAGCGCCGTCCGTGGGTAGGAACTCGCCGAATTTTTCCGCCAGATGAAGCAGGATCGCCGCCGATTCGAACACCCGGACCGGCTCGCTCCCTGAGCAATCGAGCAGCGCGGGGATCTTGGAATTGGGATTGATCGCGACGAAGCCCGAACCGAACTGCTCGCGCTCCATGATATTGATCAGCCAGGCATCGTATTCGGCCCCGGCATGGCCGGCCGCAAGCAATTCCTCGAACATGATCGTCACTTTTTGCCCGTTGGGCGATCCCAGCGAATAGAGCTGGAAGGGATGCTTGCCGCGCGGCAATTCCTGGTCATGCGTTGCCCCGGAGATCGGCCGGTTCATGCCGCCGAAGGGATCGCCCTTGCGCTTCTTCCACCTCCACACTTTGGGCGGCTTGTATCCGTCAGACATTGCTTGCTCCTGCCTCGCGCATCCGTATCCTGTGCCGAGAAACTACAGGATCAAGGGAGAGCCGCAATGGCTGCGCAATTCAAACACGTTCCCGCCCCGCGCGAGGTCAAGAGCAACCGCCAGGTGCCGACCATCCGCGGGCAATATCACACCTTCATGCTGATCCCGCCGATGGATCATCATACCCGCTGGTTCGATGCGGGGCCGGTGTCGATCGGGGTGGAGGCGCGGGCTTTGGGCGATGAACAGATGATGGTGCGCGGCCCCAGCATCCATGTCTGCAATGCGAGCCGCAGCGAGGAATACCTGCGCTTCGATGTGTTCGGCAGCGTGCTGCACTATCACTATATCGACAACGCCAATCAGGCGAACACGCTGTGGGGCTATGACCCGGCAGTCAACGGCCCGATGATCGACTGGGCCTGCAATGCCTTGGCCGACCGCCTGGCCAGCTTGCTGCGCAGCGCCGGGGCAGATGCGCTGGCCAAGGATGTCGAGGAACAAGGCTGGGATTGCTCAGTGCTGCCAGATGTCGCCCGCGCCGCGACCGAAGCGCTCGCCCCCAGCCCGGACGACCTGACCCGCGCCAAGGAAGGCATGGACTGGAT
>CAXNKI010000200.1:0-4182 GCA_964202645.1 Alphaproteobacteria bacterium
TGTAGGCGCCGGTGCCAGGATCGAAGCAGGGCACGGCATCGATTTGCCAGCGGCCGGCGATCGCCGGTGCGCCCGCCAGCTCCATGACGAGGCGGCGCAGCGGCTGGCGGTGGCGCAGCGCCAGGGCCAGCGTGGCGCGGGCGGCGGCCGGGGTGGTCATGTCGTGCGATGCCAGCCGTAAGCCAAGCACCATCGGCGCCATGCCTGGATCGCTCCAGACGATGCAGCCTTCGGCATCGGTGGCGAAATCGAAGGCTTTCAGCCGGACCGGCGCGCGTTCGGAGGCGGAAGCGGACTGCGGTGGGCTGCCTTCGCCAGCCTCGACTGGTTCACGTTTCTTGCGGAAATCCTCGATGCGCTGAACGATCTCGCCAATGTCGCCCGCGTGTGAACCGGCGGTGCGTGGCTCGGCTACGCTCACGGCCGGCTCCTGGCCAACTCCGGGCAGTCCCGGTGGTGTCATGCCCAGACGGGCGAACAAGGCGGCGGCGCGCGGGCCCATGTCGCGGCGCTGGCCGACCAGCGCGCGCGCGCCGGCAGGCAGGGCAGGTGCCAGATCGAGCCATTCCTCTTCGCCCAGCTGCGCTGCGGCGATTGTGGCCGCTGCAACTGAAGGCTCCCCGCCTGCGAGCAGCGCGACGAGGCGGGGATTGCGCAGCCGCATACCGGGCTCGCGCAGCATGGCCGCACGTTCGGCGGCGGGAATCACCCCGGCCAATTCGCCCAGCCGGTCGCAGGCAGCATCGATTTGCGCGCCCTCTGCCTCAACCGGCAGGGTGCCGAGCAAATCGAGCAGCTGACGGAACTGGATTCGCGCCATCGACGCACCGCTGCTGCGGGAACGCAGCACAGTCGCCAGGCGATCGTCGAAATGCATCGGTGCTCCAGGTAGGCAGGGCCTCAGGCAGGCCGCGACTGATCCTCGACCCTAGCAGTTTGCCTGCGCGGGGAAAGCGCAGCCGAGTGCCGCGTTGCAAAGCGGGACGATTGCCCGCATAGATAATAATGTTATCGGATTGGGCTGGTGGGGACGCGGATTGTGTCGCCAACGGCCCTGCAATTCAGGCTGGACGGGAGCAAGGCAGGGGCATGGCGAATCTGGACCGGATCGACCGGCGCCTGCTGGCGGAATTGCAGGACGATGGGCGAGTGACCAATGTAGAACTCGCCCAGCGTGTCGGCCTCACCGCGCCGCCGTGCCTGCGGCGGGTTCGCGCGCTCGAGGATGCGGGGCTGATTCGCGGCTACCACGCTGATCTCGACGGGGCGAAACTGGGCTTCGCGATCACTGTCTTCGCTATGGTCAGCCTGAAGAGCCAGGCCGAAGAAGCGCTGCGCCAGTTTGAGGAGCATATGCGTGCGCTGCCTGAAGTGCGCGAATGTCACATGCTCAACGGCGAAATCGATTTTATCCTGAAAATCGTCAGCCGCGATCTGCAAAGTTTTCAGGAATTTCTCACTAGCAAGCTGACGCCCGCGCCCAATGTCGCCAGCGTCAAGACCAGCCTGACCATCCGCACCGCCAAGCAATTGCCTGGCGTGCCGCTGGATTAGGACTTGTCGTCCAGCAAATCGGGCTGGAGCAGCCGGTGCAGGTGGACGATGACATATTTCATTTCGGCATCGTCGAGCGTGCGCCGGGCTTTGTCGCTCCAAGCCTCTTCGGCGGCGGCATAGTCGCCATAAATACCGACAAGATCCATTTGATCGAGATTGGCGAAATCAAGAGTCTGTGGGTCGGTAACGCGGCCGCCCATGACAAGGTGTAGCTTCTGCATCTTGCTTGGCACTTCCTGGGGAGAAGGGGAAGAAGCTCTTTTAGCAGGATTGCTGCACTGCGGCAATCCGGTCCCGGGCCCCCGATTCGGCTTCAGCCTTTGCGCGCGGCGATGAAGCGCAGAGCCGCTCGGGCAAGGTCAAGCCCAGCGATCGATGCGGTGCCGGCGGCTGCCATTGTGCCGCGCTGGATGCGGCGCGCGCTCTCGCCCGCGCGCCCGGCGCCGCTGCGCAAATGTTCTGATGCCTCGCCGGCTGCTTCGCGGGCGCTTTCGCTTGCTTGCCGGGCGAGGCCAAGGCCCACTTCGCTGCCGACTGCCGCTGCGGCGACAGCGCCCTGAGCTAGCCGCCTTGCCGTGCCGCGCGGGATCAGCGCGCCGGCGATCAACCCGATGAGCAGGCCGCCGCCGATCGCCAGACCCGGTTGTGCGCGGGCCATATCGAGCAGGCTGGCAGGCTCTGCCGGCTCGGCAGGTGCCGGCGCTGGCTTTGCGGTGGGCTTTTTCCTGGGCATTGTCGCGGACCTCTTCTGGTTAGTCGGTTACGTCGGCTTCATCGAATTCTTCATCCGCCCCAAAGTTCGCTTCCCATAATCCGCCGACCAACTCGAGAATAGGGCCGCGCAGAAACCACAGTGCGAGCAGGGCGGCCGTCGCTGCGGCAATACCCTTGCTTTCAGCTGCGACATCGAGCGTGCGGTCCAAGGCATGGCGGGCATCGTCGCTGACGCGTTCCAGCAGCCGCTCGCCGATGGTCTGCGCCTGCGGATCGCCGCGGAGGCGAAGAAGCTGGGCATCGAATGCTTCGCGCGCCTCATCACGTGCGGTGCGGGCCTCGGCCAGCTTAAGACTTGCGCGGCTCATGGCGCGTCCTTGCGGTCGGCGATCAGCCGTGCGGTGCTCCGCAGCTTGAGCATTGCGATGGCAGCGGCGATCAGCGCGGCAACCACCAGCGTGCCAGCCACCGCCGCGGTGGCGCCCCACGGTCCCAACGCCGGCACCAGCGCGGCAAGCGCTCCGACCACCAGCGCCATAAGCGCGAAGAAGGCCAGAGCCAAAGCCAGTACGCCCAGCAGCGCAACCACGCCCGCCTGCCTGGCGGCATAGCTGGCGCGCGCTTTCTGCCAGGCAAGCTCAGCCTCGGCGAGCCCCTTGCCTTGATCGATCCGGCGGCGCACGTCTTCGCTCAGCGTCGCCTGATCGGCGGCATCCTCGCCGGTTTGGCGCGCGTTCGTCACAGTCTCCCGGCGCTCAGTTCGAGCGGCGGAACAACCGGGCAAGCACGAAGCCTGCCGCTGCCGCCACCGCGACTGCGACTCCGGGGCTCTTGCGCACGAACTGCTTGGCGTCCTCGCCCAGTTCACCCAGATCCTTGTTGTCGATCTTCTCGGCGGCATCCTTCATGCCTTTGGCGGCACTGCGGGCATAGTCGCCGTACTTCGGTCCGACTTTTTCGTCGATGATCGCAGCATTGTCCTCAACCACCTGGCCGAGGCCGTGGATCGCTTCGCTGGTCTTGGCTTTGCCTTCCTGCGCGAGGATGAAAGCCTTTTCCTTTGCCTGTTCGCTCAGGTCCTTGGCTTCGTCGATCCATTCGGTCGATTGGCTGGTGGCTTTTGCGCGATAGGCGCTGGCGCGCTCCTTGGCCTCAGCGGTCAAGGCTTCGGCACCGGCCTTGGCTTCGTCGAGTGCCTTGGCGAAGCGCTGCTTGGCGGCTGGCGCGGCCTTGGCGCTCACGGTTTTGCGTGCGGTCGTGGTCTTGCGGGGCTTGGCAGTTGTCGGTTCGGCCATGAGCGGTTCCTCGGCCCCGGAATGGGGCATTGCGGGGTAAAGATGGGAAGCATCTTGTGCGACACAAGGTGCTGGTATGCAACAATGCAACTTGCCTCAATTTGTTCCCCTGCCTAGGAGCGCGGCAAGCAATAGAGATCAGGAGTTTGCCCTGCCATGACCGGAATCATTGACATCCACGGCCGCGAAATTCTCGACAGCCGGGGCAACCCGACGGTCGAGGTAGATGTGCTGCTCGAAGATGGCAGCTTCGGCCGCGCCGCCGTGCCTTCGGGCGCATCGACTGGCGCACACGAGGCGGTTGAGCTGCGCGATGGCGACAAATCGCGCTATATGGGCAAGGGCGTGCGACAAGCTGTGAACGCGGTCAACGGCGAGATTTCCGACCACTTGCTCGGGCTCGACGCCGAAGACCAGCGCGACATCGACCTTGCGATGATCGCACTCGATGGCACCGAGAACAAGGCGCGGCTGGGTGCCAACGCCATTCTGGGCGTCAGCATGGCGGTGGCCAAAGCAGCGGCAGACGCGCGCGGTATGCCGCTCTTCAGCTACATCGGCGGGGTCGCCGCGCATGTGCTCCCCGTGCCGATGATGAACATCATCAATGGCGGCG
>CAXNKI010000201.1:0-4172 GCA_964202645.1 Alphaproteobacteria bacterium
AGCGGCTGGCATTCCTGCGCGATGGCGATGGCAATGCTGGTCGCGCAGTTCAAGGCTGTCGGCCACGCCGGGCTAGGTTCGCCCGGGATCGACGAGTTGCGCTTCCTCAAGCCGGTGTATCCCGGCGACACGCTGCGCCTTGAAACTGAAGTACTGGAAAAGCGCCGCAGCCAGTCGAAGCCGGAGATGGGGAGTTACCGCTCAAAGGTGGAGCTACTCAATCAGGACGGGGTAGTAGTGCTGCGCTTTGTGGCAATTGATCTCCTCCGGGCGCGGGGGGAATAGCAGCAACCGGTGCATCCGTGCGCGCGCCGCAGGTAACCATGCCAACGCCGAAGAAGACCGGGCGTTCATAGCGATCTGTCAGGGTCAGCTTTGCTGGCCAATAATCCGCATTGCCGAGATTCGCGGGATCGTCGACATCGAGCTGAATCTGCAAGCTGAATTCCTTCCCGTCATATTGCTGGCGGACGCCGGGATAGATTTCGATGCTGCCGCGATCAGCAGCAAATGCTTTGACAATTCCATCGACCATCACCGTGCCGGCGCCTGGTCCGAAGCGGAAGACCGGCGGCTTCGCCGAGGCTGGCAACTTGAATGCACACGGCAGACCGCCAATAGCAGGGATCGGTTGCAGAGTCACAAAATTGACGGGCGGAAGACGCACTTGCGCCGCCTCGACTGCAGCAATCGCCTGATCATCTTCGGCAGCGTTATTTGGGGCAAGGGCTTCACCGCTTGAGCAACTTACCAGGATAGCTGCGGGCAATAGCAGCGCGGCCTTGATCAAGGCGTGAGAGAATCTAGAAATGTGCGAAGTGGCAGCCATCTTGCGGATAAACGCGCGTGAGCACAGTTGGTTCCACGTGCTCGATTGCGCAAGTGCAACAGAACTGCGCCCTCACCTTCTCCCGAACAGCTTCTCCACATCCGCCAGCGCCAGCTTCACCCAGGTCGGGCGGCCATGGTTGCACTGGCCCGAACGGGGCGTAATCTCCATCTCGCGAAGCAGCGCGTTCATTTCCGCGACTGACAGTGATCGTCCCGCGCGCACCGAGCCGTGACAGGCCATCGTTGCAAGCACATGGTCCAGCCGCTCGCCAAGCAGCAAAGCATCGTCGTTCGCCGCCAGATCATCGGCCACATCGCGCACCAGCGCCTGCACGTCGCCATGCGCGAGCGCCGATGGCACCGAGCGCACCAACATCGCAGCCGGACCGAAGCGCTCAAGCGACAGGCCATAGCCGGCAAGCTGCTCGGCACGTTCCTCAAGCCGGTCGCACATCGGCTCGTCCAGTTCGACGACTTCGGGCAACAGCAGTGCCTGTGCGGCGGCGGCCTTCTCCCCTGCCCCGGCAGCGCGCAATCGCTCAAGCACCAGCCGCTCGTGCGCGGCATGCTGGTCGACAATGACCAGGCCATCTTCCGCTTCGGCGACGATGTAGGTACCCGCCACTTGCCCGCGCGCGACGCCAAGCGGGAACTGGGCGCGGTCAGCAGGCACTTGCTCTGCCATTTCCGCGCGCGCTGCAGGCGCAAGGATTGCCGACTCATAGCCTCGCCAGACCTGCCCCGCCTCATTCAGCCTGGGCGCGGAATGTTCGCGGGCGAACAGCGACTGCAGGCTGGCTGCGGGCGCGATAGGCTCGGCCTGCCAATTGCCCATCGCCGAGGCCGAGGGCGATTGCGCGCTTCGCTGCCCTGCCCCCTCCAGCGCATGGCGCAAGCCGCCCACAATCAGCCCGCGCACGAATGCCGGATCGCGAAAACGCACTTCGGTCTTGGCCGGGTGAACGTTGACGTCGACTTCCTCAGGCGGCAGTTCGATGAAAAGCGCCAGCACGGCATGGCGATCGCGCGCCAGCATGTCGGCATAGGCCCCGCGCACCGCGCCGATCAGCAGCCGGTCCTTCACCGGACGACCATTGACGAACAGATACTGATGATCGGCCACGCCGCGGTTGTAGGTCGGCAGGCCGGCTATTCCGGTGAGCCTTGCCGTCCCTCGCGCGACATCGATCAGAATGCCGTCGTCAGCCAAGTCGCGCGCAATAATCCGCGCAACACGCTCAGCGAGGGTCTCGCCACCCTGCACTGCGAGCGTTCGGCGCCCGTCGTGCTCCAGCATGAAGCCCAAATCTGGCCGCGCCATGGCCAGCCGGCGCACGACGTCCAATGCAGCGGCATATTCGCTGCGCGGGCTGCGCAGGAATTTGCGCCGGGCGGGCACTTTGGCAAATAGCTGCTCCACCCGGATGCGCGTGCCAGGCGGCAGCGCGGCGGGGCCCTCGCCCGCCAGTTCGCCATGATCGACTACTCGCCGCCAGCCTTCGCTGGCATCGCGGGGCCGGCTCTCGATGGTGAGCCGTGAGACGCTGGCGATGGATGGCAGTGCCTCGCCGCGAAAGCCCAGCGTGGCAACCAGCTCGATCGCCTCATCGGGCAACTTCGACGTGGCGTGGCGCTCCAGCGCGAGGGCAATCTCGTCCGGTGCCATGCCACAGCCATCGTCGGTGACCTCGATCAGATCGAGACCGCCATTCAACAATCGAACCGAGATGTTTGCAGAGCCGGCATCGATCGCATTTTCGACCAATTCCTTGAGCGCGGCCGCAGGGCGCTCGACCACTTCGCCCGCCGCAATGCGGTTGACTAGTCCCTCGGGCAGGCGGCGGATTTCAGGCATGGCAATTGCCTAGCGACGAAACGGCGTCAAATCGAGACAGAAGGCGCTCATCCCCAATCCTGTCGACACAATTTTTTGGCCTTTCCTGCAGGCTTGCGTTAAGGAGCTGCCTTCACTGCAACCACCTGACCGGCGTTGCTGCAAATCATGCAGCAAGTGACCGGAAAGTTTACGGATTTTTCAATGGCCAATTTCTTCACGCGATTCTTCAAGTTCGGCTCGCAAAACATGGCGATTGACCTCGGGACAGCGAACACGCTTGTCTATGTGCAGGATCGCGGCATCGTGCTGAACGAGCCGTCCGTGGTGGCCATCGAAACGATAAACGGCATCAAGCGCGTCAAAGCGGTCGGCGACGACGCCAAGATGATGATGGGCAAGACGCCTTCAAATATCGAGGCAATCCGCCCGCTTCGCGATGGCGTCATCGCCGATATCGAAGTCGCGGAAGAAATGATCAAATACTTCATCCGCAAGGTCCATGGCGGCAAGCGGACCCTGCTGCGCTATCCCGAAATCGTCATCTGCGTGCCCTCAGGCTCGACCTCCGTTGAACGCCGCGCAATCCGCGATGCCGCCAGTAATGCGGGCGCTTCTGAAGTGTTCCTGATCCTGGAGCCGATGGCCGCCGCAATTGGCGCCGACATGCCAGTGACCGAGCCGGTCGGCTCGATGGTCGTCGACATCGGTGGCGGCACAACCGAAGTCGCGGTGCTCAGCTTGCGCGGCTTGGCCTACACCACCTCGGTTCGGGTCGGCGGCGACAAGATGGACGAAGCGATTATTTCTTACGTGCGCCGCCACCACAACCTGCTGATCGGCGAAAGCACGGCCGAGCGGATCAAGAAGGATTACGGCGTCGCCAAAATGCCCGCCGACGGCACCGGCGAGACGATTCTCATCAAGGGCCGCGATCTGGTCAATGGCGTGCCCAAGGAAATCACCATTACCCAGGCGAACATCGCCGAGGCCCTGTCCGAACCAATCGGCCAGATCGTCGAAGGCGTGCGCATCGCGCTGGAAAACACGGCGCCGGAACTCGCCGCCGACATCGTCGATCAAGGCATTGTGCTCACCGGTGGTGGCGCGCTGATCCAGGGTCTGGACGAATATTTGCGCGAGGAAACCGGTCTGCCGGTGAGCGTCGCGGAAGACCCGCTGTCCTGCGTCGCACTGGGCACCGGTCGCGCCATGGAAGATCCCATCTATCGCGGCGTGTTGATGACCGCCTGAAGAAAGGGGGCAGCAAATGGCGCCGCCGCCAAACCGGCGTCTCGGCTTTTGGCACAATGCTGCGATGTGTTCCCCGTCAGTACCTAACTGCACCACTTTGGGTTCATGATGTCGGATGTGCAGGTTGTAAGGTTGACGATCTATCGGGACATCGACTGGGTGAGATTATAGCCTTTCCCGAAGGGCTTCATAGGGTGTTTTGCCGTTGAAGGCGCCGTGTGGCCTGTTGAAGTTGTAGAAGTTCTCCCACTCG
>CAXNKI010000202.1:0-4162 GCA_964202645.1 Alphaproteobacteria bacterium
ACTTTGCCTTGCGGGGTGAGCAGACCGGTCCAGACCGGCAGCTCGCCGGTCACGTCTTGCGTCACCAGTCCCTGCAGGAAGGTGACGACATCCTCGCCCTCGGCAGTGGGTGAGAGGCGCAGGATGGCGCGCGCGGCGATGCAAGTGGCTGACATGACCCCAAATGGGGGTCTGGCGCCAAGCAAATCAAGCCCTGGCAACCGCATCTTAAGCATTTCAGCCGAAAGTTAACCATATTGACCTGCAAGCTCGCCGGATTCCAGCCGATGATCGCCTCCCGAATGCTCATTGTCCCGTTCGTTTCCGCCGGCCTTCTCGCGCTGGCCGGCTGCGGGAGCGGCGATGCCAGCGATGCCGCAGCGAAGAGCGAGGCGGCTGGGCTGGAGCTGGCAATGGCCCCGCCGATGATGATCGATATCGATCTGACCGCGCGCAACCTTGCCGAATCGGCGATTGCTGGCGGCGGAGCACCAGTGATTGCCCTGCCGATCTATCCGCGCGGTGCGCTGATTGAAGCGGCAGGCAGCGATCGTGAGGGCTGCCGGCTGCGCGTGGTGCGGTTCGTAACGCCTGTTTCGCCCGACGCGATTGTCGATTTCTACCACGCGCGCGGGCGCGCCGCTGGTTTTTCCATGCGTCACCGCGCTGACGAGGAAACCCGTCAGCTCACTGGCAGCAAGGGGGCAGGGGAATTTGCCGTGCAGGCCCGCAAGCGCGAAGACGGCCTGACCGAGGCCGATATTGTGGCGAACGGGGTTTAAACTGATTCCCGGAAGCCAGCGCCGATGATCGCGCGCGGCTGTTCCATTTCAGCTGATGCCACCGGATAGGCGCTGTAGTCCGCGGCATAGTATCCGGTCGGACGGTGGTTGCCGGAAAGGCCGATCCCGCCAAATGGTGCACCGGGCGGGGTGCCGATGGTCGGGCGATTCCAGTTGATGATGCCGGCGCGGATATTGGCCCAGAAGCGGTTGTATTCCTGCGGGTTTCCGCCGATCAGCGCAGCGCACAGCCCAAAGCGGGTGTTGTTGGCTTCGGCGATGGCAGCGTCGAAATCGTCGACCTTGATCACTTGCAGGATCGGTCCGAACAGCTCGACGTCAGGGCGTTCGGCCATATTGGTTGTGTCAATGATAGCAGGCGTCAGGAACGGCAGCGCCTCGTTCGGCCGCTGCATGTGCTTGATCGCCTTGCCGCCGTTGGTCAGCATGTAGAGGAAGCTCTCGGTCAGGCCGTCGGCGGCGGCGTTGTCGATAACCGGGCCCATGAACGGCGGCGGTTCATCGAATGGCGCGCCGACGATGATACGATCGGCCAGGTTCTTCACTTCGGCGATCAGCGCATCGTACATCGTATCCTTGACGATCAGCCGCCGCGCGGCGCTGCATCGCTGGCCGGCGGTGGTGAAAGCCGACTGGATGACCAGGACCGCCGCATCGTTGACCTTGGGGGTATCCCAGACGACGATCGGATTGTTCCCGCCCATCTCCAGCGCGACGATCTTGTCCGGCCGGGCAGCGAGTTTGCGGTTGATTGCGATCCCGGCATGGGCCGAGCCGGTGAACAATACGCCGTCGACGCCTACGCTGGTCGCCAGCGCCATGCCTTCCGCAGGGCCGCCGAACAGCACTTGAACGACGGCAGCCGAAACGCCTGCTTTGTGGAAACACTGCGCGAGCAGTTGGCCGGTGGCCGGGGCCTTCTCGCTGGGCTTGAGCACCACGGCATTGCCCGCGATCAGAGCCGGCACGGCGTGCGAATTGAGCAGATGCGCGGGAAAATTGAACGGGCCGATCACTGCCATCACGCCATGCGGCTTGTGGCGCAGCGCGCTGGTGCCCTGGATCGCATTGTCGAGCTTGCGCTGGGCAGTGCGCTCGGCATAGGCGCGGATCGAAACCTCGACCTTGGATACCACCATTTCGACTTCGGCGCGCGCTTCCCACATCGGCTTGCCGGTTTCATGGGCGATGGCTTCGGCCAGCTGGTCGCTCACTTTGCGGACTTCGTTGGCGTAGCGGCGCATAAGTTCCATGCGGGTGGACAGCGGCTGGGCAGCCCAGGCCGGCCACGCGCGGCGCGCACGCGACACTGTCTCCTCCACGTCGCCAACTGGCGCGCGGAAATACTCCTCGCCGGTGGAGGGGTTGATGGAAATGATCTCGGTCTGGCTCACGCGGCTATCTGGTCCCGGAGGCTATGGCTTTCCGACGACTTCCCCTTAGCGAAAAAACGTCCCGGAATGAAAGCTCTATGGCATAGGGGTGATTACTGAATTGCTTCAAGGCCCTGAAAATTGCCCTGCCGGGGGCGGCACATGTCCAGCCGGCAGGGGCGGTTCGCCCAGCGCCGAGCCCAGGCGGCGGATAGCAGTGAGCTTTTCCTCGAAAGCGTTCCAGTCGTCATGGGCGTCTATTTCCGCCCAGATCCGCTCGACTTCGCCGATCACAAGCGTCGGGGCGGTCTCCTCCTGCCAAAGCGGATCCTCGCTACCGCCCAGCGGCTCATAGCCCGCCAGCAACGCGCCGAATTCGCCGTCCGGCTCGCCCCGGCCGCCGCGATGGGTGAAGAAGAATGTGTCAGGTGAGATTCCGCTGGCGTGCATTGCCTGCTCGGCGGCAGCGACCAGCGCCGCATCGGCCTCCGCGCCGCGCTGCCTGACGCCAAGCCGCCACAAGAACCGGCGCAGCATGGCTTGCTGGAATAAGCCGGTGAAGCGCTCCAGTGCGAAAATCAGAGGTTCGGTCTCGGCCAGCATCCGCAGCGAAACGGCGAGCTGGCCACAGTTCCAGTGGATTGCCTCGGGCTGGCGGCCGAAGCAATAGAGCCCGTTGTGATCGAAATAGGCGGCTGTGAATGCCGGATCCCAGCTGGGCAGCCAGCGCCAGGGGCCATAGTCGAAGCTCTCGCCAGAGACGTTCATGTTGTCGGAATTGAGTACGCCGTGAACGAAACCCGCGACCATGTAGGAGGCGGCAAGGTCTGCCATGCGTTCCACCACCTGATGTAGCAGGATCACTGCCGGCTCATCGCGCCCGGGGGCATCTTCGGGCGGGGGCGGGCCGGGGAAAGTTTCAAGGCAATAGCTGACCAGCTCCGCCATTTCATCATTCAGCCCCAAGGCAAGCAGCCGCTGGAAGCTGCCGATGCGGACATGGCCGTGACTGAGCCGCACCATGACTGCAGAGCGCGTCGGCGATGGCTCGTCGCCGCGCTGCAGCTGTTCGCCGGTCTCGATCACCGAGAAGGTCTTGCTGGTGTTGACCCCCAGCGCCTCGAGCATTTCGGTGGCCAGAACTTCGCGCATTGCGCCTTTCAGCGTCAGCCGCCCATCGCCGTCACGGCTCCATGGGGTCTGGCCTGAGCCTTTGGTGCCAAGGTCGAGCAACCGCCCCGCACCATCCCTCAGTTGGGCAAACAGAAAGCCGCGCCCATCGCCCAGGTCCGGGTTGTAGTGGCGGAACTGGTGGCCATGATAGCGCAGCGCCAGCGGCTGGGGCAGATTGCAGGAAAGTGGCGCGAATTGGCCAAAATGGCGGGTCCACTTCGCATCATCGAGCTTGTCGAGCCCTACTGCGCGGTCCCAGCGCCGGTTGCGGAAGCGCAAGTCGAGCCGCGGGAAGTCAGCAGCGCGCACCGGATCGCCCAGCCAGCCCGAGAGTTGGAGGATGCGCGGATCGCCGCGATAGTCTGCTGCTTGCGGTTCGGCGCGCATGAGGCGATAGTGGGGCCTGGCAGCCCGCCATGCAAGCCGGGCATCACGAACACCGGGACGAACATGGCGAATTTTGCCGATTGCACTTGGACAAGCAGCGACGGGCTGAAATTGCATTACCGCGATTATCCCGCGCGCGGCCCCGGCGGCACAGGCCGCCCGCCAGTGCTCTGCCTGCCGGGGCTGACTCGCAACGCCCGCGATTTTGAGGGGCTTGCCGAGCATCTTTCGCAGGAGTGGCGGGTGCTGTGCCCGGACATGCGCGGGCGCGGCGACAGCGACTATGCGCGCGATTCGGCGACTTATAATCCGATGCAATATGTCCAGGATGTCGCTGCATTGCTCGAACAGGCGCAGATTGAGCGCATCGTGGTTGTCGGCACTTCGCTTGGCGGCTTGATGACCATGGTCATGGCGCTGACCATGGGCCAGCAGCTTGCCGGGGCC
>CAXNKI010000203.1:0-4138 GCA_964202645.1 Alphaproteobacteria bacterium
GGGGTGTCCGGCCGAGTGCGCCTGCTGGCTGAATTTGCCGTGGCCGGGGTCGCCTCGTGGCTGATCGTCAGCCAGATCAGCACAAACCTCTATGTGCCGTTCCTCTCGGGGTACTACATACCACTCGGGCCGTTTTACTACGTCTTTGCCGCTTTCGTGATGGTCGGCGCGGGCAATGCAGTGAACCTTACCGACGGGCTCGACGGCCTCGCGACAATGCCGGTGATCATTGCTGCGGGGGCCTTTGCGATCATCGCATATCTGGCGGGCCGTGCTGATTTTTCCAGCTATCTGGGCATTCCGCATGTGCCGCGCGCGGGCGAACTGGCCATCCTGTGTGCCGGCATCATGGGGGCGGGGCTTGCCTTCCTGTGGTTCAACGCGCCGCCGGCGGCGGTGTTCATGGGGGATACCGGCAGTCTCGCGCTGGGCGGGGCGCTCGGCGCTATTGCTGTGGCTGCGCACCACGAGATCGTGCTCGCAATCGTTGGCGGACTGTTCGTGCTGGAGGCGGCGTCAGTGATCATCCAGGTGTTCTGGTTCAAGCGCACCGGCCGCCGCGTGTTTCGCATGGCGCCGATCCACCACCATTTCGAGCAGAAGGGCTGGTCCGAGACTACCGTCGTCATCCGCTTCTGGATTGTTGCCATTGTGCTTGCGGTAATCGGCCTGTCCACGTTGAAATTGCGGTGAGCCGGGCGGGATGATCACCAGCCCCGCCTTTGCCGGAAAGCGCTACGTGGTCCTCGGCCTCGCGCGTTCGGGCGCGGCTGCGGTCGCCACTCTTTTGGCCAGCGGTGCGGCGGTGACGGCATGGGACTCACGCGAGGAGCCGCGCACGGCGCTGGCAGCAAAGCATGGCGCGGCGCTGATATTCGAAGACCCGGTGACTGCCGACCTCACTGGCTATGACGCGATTGTCGTCTCGCCCGGCGTGCCGCTCAACCGCCACCCCATTGCCGAAGTGGCAGCGCGCGCGGGTGTACCGCTGATCGGCGATATTGAACTTTTTGCGCTGGCCCGGCCCGATCTGCCCGCGCACCGCGTGGTTGGGATCACCGGTACCAATGGCAAGTCGACTACCACCGCGCTCGTTCACCACTTGCTGAAAAGCGCCGCGCTGCCGGTGCGAATGGGTGGCAACATCGGCATTCCGGTGCTCGAACAGGAACCGCTGGCAGCAGGCGGCGTCTATGTGCTCGAGCTGTCGAGCTATCAGATCGACCTGATGCAGAGCCTCGCCTGTGAAGTTGCAGCCTTGCTTAACATCACCCCCGATCACCTTGATCGTTATGCCGATTTTGCTGCCTATGCCGCTGCCAAAGCCCGACTTCTGGCCATGCAGCATCCCGGCCAGCACGCCGTGTTCGGGGTCGGCGATGCGGAGACTTCGGCAATCGCCGATACGGAGTCTGCTCGGCGGCCGGCTGAATTCATTCACCGCGTTGCCGGCGCCGATCTTGCCGCAATGCAGGCCGACTGGCCTTCGCTGCAAGGCCCGCACAACCTGCAGAACGCCGCCGTTGCGGTCGCGATTGTCGAGGCGCTGGGGCTCAGCCCGGCGCAATGGCGCGCGGCAATGCCGAGCTTTCGCGGGCTGCCCCACCGCATGGAGCGGGTTGCCGAGGCGAATGGTGTGCTGTTCATCAACGACAGCAAGGCGACCAATCCCGCATCGGCGGCCCCGGCGCTGGGCGCATTCCCGCCGCGCGCGGATCTGGGCGGCCGCAAGCGCATCCACTGGATTCTCGGCGGGCTGCCCAAGAGCGACAGTCTGGACGAATGCACGCCGTTTTTCGGCAACGTCGCTGCGGCCTATATTATCGGCGAGGCTGGGCCGATGTTCGCCCGCCTGCTCGAAGGGCAGATGCCGGTGTATCGTGCTGAAATGCTGAGCGAAGCGATCCGCCTCGCGATTGCCGCCGCCATGCCCGGTGATGTCGTCATGCTTTCGCCTGCCTGCGCCAGCTTCGATCAGTTCCGCGACTATGAAGCGCGCGGCGATGCTTTCCGCCAGCTGGTCGAAGCACTGCTCGAACAGTCGGCCGAGACCGGCAGCGACACCACGGGAGCGCAGTGATGGCGACTCATCCTCCAATCATACCAGGCGCTCTTGGCCAGACCGGCGCGAGCTCGGCCCGCTTCCGCCGTGGGCGGCGCAGCGAGCTGGCGATCTGGTGGCGCGAGATCGACCGGGTGTTGTTGGCGCTTGTGCTGGCCCTGATGGCGATCGGCACGGTTGCAGTTGCGGCTGCATCGCCGGCGAGCGCGCGGCGGCTGTCAACTGGGGCGGTCAGGCTGGACGAACTGCATTTCCTCGTGCTCCACTTGCGCTGGCAGCTCATTGGCCTCGCAGCGATGCTGGCGGCCTCGATGCTGCCGCGTGACATGGCGCGGCGCGCCGGCATCCTGCTGGGCTTTGCCATGCTGGGCGCGCTGGTGCTGGTGCCGCTGATCGGCACTTCGGTGAACGGGGCGCAGCGCTGGCTCAATCTCGGTATTTCGCTGCAACCGTCCGAATTCCTCAAGCCGGCTTTCGCGATCGGGCTTGCCTGGATACTGTCGTGGCGAGTGCGTGATCCAAATTTGCCGGTGATGCGGCTGAGCGTTGGCCTGATGGTGCTGGTCGCAGGCCTGCTGATGGCGCAGCCCGATTTTGGATCGACGCTGCTGTTCGGTTGCGTGTGGTTCGCGCTGATGCTGCTTTCGGGGTTGGAAATGCGCAAGATCCTGGCGGTTGGGGCCGCCGGGCTTGGTGCGATGATCGCGGCCTATGTGTTCTATGACAATGCCCGCCACCGCATCGATGCCTTTCTCGGCGGCGGCTCGGCATTTGATCAGGTCGATCTTGCGCAGCGCACACTGCTGGCCGGCGGTTGGACCGGCACCGGGATGTGGCTGGGCAACCGCAAGCTGGCGCTGCCTGAGGCGCATACCGATTATATTTTTTCGGTGATCGGCGAAGAGTTCGGCCTGCTCGCCTGCGCTGCAGTGGTCCTGCTTTATGTCGCCGTGGTGGTGCGGGTGCTGCTGCGGCTGATGGAAGAGGAAGACCTGTTCAGCCTGCTCGCCGCAGCCGGGCTGACCGCGCAGATCGGTGGGCA
The DNA here is from genome assembly GCA_964202645.1 of Alphaproteobacteria bacterium. Taxonomy (GTDB): domain Bacteria; phylum Pseudomonadota; class Alphaproteobacteria; order Sphingomonadales; family Sphingomonadaceae; genus Novosphingobium. The sequence goes on from CAXNKI010000203.1 coordinate 3,105, forward strand.
GGCGTTCATCAACATACTCGTCAACCTCCAGCTGTTTCCCTCCAAGGGAATGACCTTGCCGCTGATTTCTTACGGCGGTTCGTCGACAGTTGCATTGTGCCTGGGCGTCGGCTTCCTGCTGGCGATCACCCGGCGAAATCCGTTCATCAAGGGCGAAAAACTGCCACCGCGAGCCGAATGGGGTCACACATGAGCGGAGCCACGCGCCACTATGTTCTGGCCGCAGGCGGCACCGGCGGCCATCTGATCCCGGCCTTTGCACTCGCGCGCGAACTCGAACAGCGCGGGCATCATGTCGCGCTGATCACTGACGCACGCGGTGCGGCGATCCCGGGCCGGCCAGCGGCGCTGACTGCGCACGTGTTGCCGGCTGGGCGCATTTCCGGCTGGAACCCGCTCGGCTGGCTGCGCGGGCTTGCCGCGATTGCGGAAGGACGGCGCATGGCGCTGCGGCTGTTTGACAGCTTTGAGCCTTCGGCCGTGGTCGGTTTCGGCGGTTACCCTGCGCTGCCTGCGCTGCTCGCCGCCACATCGGCGAAGACCCCCACGGTGATCCACGAGCAGAACGCGGTGCTGGGCCGGGTTAACCGCTTCCTGGCAGGCCGGGTCGATGCCATTGCCACCGCTTATGCGCATGTCGACCGACTGGCCGAAAAGCATGAAGCCAAGGTGCACCTGGTCGGCAATCCGGTGCGAGAAGAAGTGCTCAGCCTTCGCGATGAGCCGTTCCCGCCGTTCACCGAGGAAGGCCTGCTGCGTATTCTGGTGACCGGCGGAAGCCAGGGCGCGCGGGTGCTGTCCGAAGTGGTGCCGGATGGCCTCGCGATGTTGCAGACCGCGCTGCGGCTGCGCCTGCAAGTCACCCAGCAATGCCGCCCGGAAGACATCGAGGCGGTGCGCGGGCGCTATGCCGGGCATGATATTCCCGCTGAACTGGGCACTTATTTCGAGGACATGGCGACCCGTCTTGCCGACGCACACCTGTTCATCGGCCGCGCCGGCGCATCGACCATCGCCGAGACGGCGATCGCCGG